>NZ_JAFLQW010000235.1 GCF_017313335.1 Phormidium pseudopriestleyi FRX01
ATTTAATTGACGACTTGAACGCTATGACTGCGCGGATCAGTTTTACTTGCATTTTTCGGAACTGCAGCACTATTTAACGCTGAATTTTGACCTTTAGCCTTGGCGTAGGGTAACGGATTTCCAGCAATTAATGCCTCGATATTTTCCGCCATAACTCCCCGAGGAATTTCACCGATCGCGGAGGCGATCGCCTCTCCATCCCCACCTAAAAATACAAAATGAGGAATACCATCCACCCGATATTGAGTCAACTCCGGTAACCACTTGGTATTGTCCACATTCAACATCACAAAATTAACGCTTTCTGCATATTCCGTTTCCAGTTCTTTCATTTCCGGTGCCATTGCCATACAGCTTGTGCACCAATTTGCATAAAATTCCATCAGAGTCGGTTTACCATTCTCCAGTGCCACCTCGTAAGGGATTGAATCCGTCTCCAGATCCGTTAAGGAAACCGTACTCGATTCAGTCCGCAATCCCAGAAAAATCCCCACCGCTAGGACCGTAGCCGTCAGGACAATCATCAGATTTCTGAGTTGATTCAGGAATGAAGCAGTGGGTTTTTCAGGTGAATTTTCAGTCATCGCCTCTTTTATTACCAGTTGTGACAAGTTGTTTCTAGTTTAGCGAACGATCGCCAATTGGGAGGGATGAGCTCAGGGGGATAGAATTCTGGATGAGGGTCGGGGTAATTGGGGGCGGCGCAAGCCAACTGCATTTTTTCTCAGAAGCCGTGCTACAATAAGACTCGGGAATTTCGATAATAATTCGACAAGAAATCCCCAAAGAGTTTTATCCCTTTGCTAATTCCTGTAATTCATTCAAAGTAAACCGTGAAAAAACGAGTTACCCTAACCTTTCCTAAACGTTCGATACAAATGCCAATTACTTATCGGTTGGCGAAAGATTTTAACGTGGCTGCTAATATTATTCGGGCACAGGTTGCACCCAACCAAGTGGGGACCCTAGTGGTTGAATTATCCGGGGATATTGATCAACTCGATGCGGCAATGGATTGGATGCGAGGGCATGATATTACCATTTCCCTGGCCTCTCGGGAAATCTTAATTGATGAAGAAAGTTGCGTCCACTGCGGACTCTGCACAGGAGTCTGTCCCACGGAAGCACTGCACCTCAACCGGGAGAGTTTTCAACTGAATTTCACGCGATCGCGTTGTGTCGTTTGTGAACAATGTATTCCCACCTGTCCCGTCCAAGCCATTTCTACAAATCTTTAGAGTCCGCCGAATATTGAACCATCAAGACGTGAGTGTTTAACAAGTGCCAGAGGAGATCCCATGTTTTTTATCAAAGCACTTCCCCGGCTGTCTCTGACGCTACTTGCTGTGACTTATTTTAACTTTGGATGGACCTTAGCCAACGCCAAATCTCCCTTATGGGTGTGGGTTTTATCCATCATTTTTACATTTCTGATGGCTGAGGTTTTAGCGGCCCCTTGGTCGATTATCCGCACGTTTTCCGTGCGGTGGTTGAAATCTGATTATCGGACATTTTTTACAGTCTTGTTGGGCGCTTTTTTTCTAGTCGTGTTCCTCTCGTGGTTGGATATTTCCACTTACGGATTAGTCTTATTAGTCTCCGCCTCGATCGCCCGACTTGACCTCCAAACGGGTCCGTTTCGTCCCTGGCAGGATTTTGTAATTTTATTTGTGGTAGCTACCCTAGGTTTGAGCCTCGGTTGGGCGATCTACTTAATTTTATAATCTCTCGACCCATCAATCGGGAGTGGGACCCCCAGGAATTGGACCCTCCTTTGAATCCAGAGAGTGTCAGAGTTGAATCCCAGACTAGAGGCGCGACTGCAACGTTGTAAGATAAAAAGACACAAGCAAACATCGAGATGCTCGCGGATCTGGAACAGATGCCAGAAGCAAAGCGGGCAGATCTGGCCTCATCGGAGAAGGGAACAGGAGATGACCTCGCAGAAAACGGAATTAACAACAACAGACCCCATTGAATCAAAGGGGTGGAAGCAGTGGCGAGACAACGTTCAAATTTTGGCACTGGCCTTGATTTTAGCCCTAGGGATTCGAGCTTTTGTCGCTGAACCGCGATATATTCCCTCCGTCTCAATGGTTCCGACCCTAGAAATCGGCGATCGCATCGTCGTCGAAAAACTGTCCTATCACTGGCGATCGCCCACCACCGGAGATATCATCGTCTTCGATCCGCCAGCAGCCCTTCAACAGTACGGTTACACCAAAAACCAAGCCTTCATCAAACGAGTCATTGCCACCGAAGGTCAGTTTGTCCGCATTCACAACGGCCAACTCTACCTCAATGACGAACCCCTACAAGAAGAGTACATCGCCGGACCCCCAGACTATGAGTGGGGTCCCCAACAAGTCCCGACCGACACAGTATTTGTCATGGGAGATAACCGTAATAACAGCAATGACTCCCATGTTTGGGGGTTTTTACCCAAAACCAACATCATTGGACGCGCAGTCGGGCGATTTTGGCCCGTTAATCGGATCGGTTTCCTCGACAATTAACTTCAAATTTCCCTCAAAAACCAGGTAGAAATCTATTCTTGACTAAAACCATTTTCCACCACTGCACTAAAATAATAAGATAGAAGGTGGGAATTCCCACCGACCGGGGAAACGAGTATAAGAGAAACTGGGAAAACAATGGGTTTTTTTGATTCTGAAATCGTTCAGCAAGAAGCCAAAGAGCTGTTTGAAGATTATCAAGCTTTGATTCAACTGGGCAGCAATTACGGAAAATTTGACAGAGAAGGGAAAAAGCTCTATATTGATCGCATGGAAGCCATGATGGATCGGTACAGCATTTTTATGAAACGCTTTGAACTCTCTGAAGACTTCATGGCTCAAATGACCGTTGAACAGCTTAAGACCCAACTGGGTCAATTTGGCATGACACCGCAGCAGATGTTTCAACAGATGCACCAAACCCTAGAACGCATGAAAAAGCAATTAGAAGAAGAGACTTAAAATCTTACCATCCAGCCAACACAGATAATATTGCCAAGGGAAACTTTTGCAACTAGGCAAAAGGGAGATGATCGCCCAGATAGATTCACTGGGACAAGAAACCGGGTTTCTGGCCTAGAGAAAACTGCCAAGTGCTACAGATTAAGGACAAGAAA
>NZ_JAFLQW010000007.1 GCF_017313335.1 Phormidium pseudopriestleyi FRX01
CTACATCCCAAAGTGCCTATATATTCTGGAGTAACGTAGTAATCCTGGCTTAACGAATTACTCAGGCTAATGACACGCTCCTTAATTTCTTAAGAAGCCCGCACTGTAACGGTATTCCGTTCAGTGCGTGTTGTGGTCACAACCGTTCCACTTTATCTTTTTGGCTAATGAAGATGAGAGCAGCAGTGGCGGGGATCACGATCAAGAAAGTACCCCAGAAGAGGCTCCAAAAAAGGTTGGCGAGTGATGGCGTCATAGTTTCTCCTTAAACAAGATTTACATTTCTATCATTTTATTAAACCGTTACCCCGTTGAGAAGTCCAGTTTATTCCAATTCCAAAACTCTATCACTTAAGGGTTCAAGAGGAGAAGCAAGGGTAAGGGACCCTCCACAGGGGGCAGGGATTGAAATACAATAGAGTTAACAAGGTTGTAACAAAACTTAAATTTTTACTCATGATGACATCGGTAGCGATCGCCAGTTGGATCATTGGCCCCTTCTTAGTCGTGATGACCCTATGCTTCATTTTCCGGATTATCCTAACCTGGTATCCCCAAATCGAACTCACTAAATTTCCCTGGAGCCTCATTGCCATCCCCACCGAACCCTTCTTAGCCCCCACCCGCAAAATCATCTCCCCCCTAGGCGGCGTAGACATTACCCCCATTATCTGGGTCGGCATCTTCAGTCTCATCAGAGAAATCCTACTAGGTCAGCAAGGGTTACTCAGAATGATGATGTAGGCAGATCGCGGAGATCGTAGTAACGACTGAAGTCGTTCCCTCTACTCGTGACGAAAGCTGAAGCCGAGTCACGCACTCTTGGCGGCTCTGCCGCCTGTAACGCCTAACCCCCCTGCCTCTCTCCTCGTGTCATGGCTGAAGCCGTGACACGCACTCTTGGCGGCTCTGCCGCCTGTAACGGGACTGGAGGCAGAGCCTCCATAAGCGCGTGACTCGGCTTCAGCTTTCGTCACGAGGAAACAGGACGAGGGACTGGAGGCAGAGCCTCCATAAGCGCGTGAATGACCAATAACCAATGACCAATGACCATCCTCACCCCTTCGACATCATCTGTTCGACAAAATCGGTATAAACATCCCCTTTAATAAAATCGGGATGCTCCAGAATCTTCTGATGGAAAGGAATCGTAGTCGGGACCCCGGTAATAGCGCATTCGCGGAGTGCACGTCTCATCCGCTTGAGGGCCGCAGGGCGATCGCAACCCCAGACAATCAACTTGCCAATCAACGAATCATAATAGGCCGGAATATCATAATCCGTATAAACATGGGAATCCATCCGCACCCCCGGACCGCCAGGGGGTAAAAACCCATTAATCCGTCCAGGACTGGGGCGAAAATTGCGATCGGGGTCTTCCGCATTAATCCGACATTCGATCGCATGACCCCGTAACCGCACTTGGTCCTGACTCAGGCGCAGCTTTTCCCCTTGAGCAATGCGAATCTGTTCCGCAATCAAATCCAACCCCGTAATCATCTCCGTCACCGGGTGTTCCACCTGGATCCGAGTATTCATTTCCATAAAATAGAAATGACCCGAATGATCCAGCAGAAACTCAATCGTTCCAACACCCGTATAATTAATCGACTTCGCCGCCTTCACCGCCGCCTTACCCATTTTCTGGCGCAAGCTAGGCGTTAGGGCCGGACTGGGCGCTTCTTCCAGCAATTTTTGGTGGCGGCGCTGAATCGAGCATTCCCGTTCCCCCAGATGGATCACATTGCCGTGAGTATCCGCCAGGATTTGGAACTCAATATGGCGAGGGCGTTCAATAAATTTTTCTAAATAAACCCCGGCATTCCCAAACGCCGCTTCTGCTTCCCCTTGCGCCGCCGCAAACAGTTTCGGCAGTTCACTCTCTTCCCGGACTAAGCGCATTCCTCGTCCGCCACCCCCAGCAGTTGCCTTAATAATCACCGGATAGCCGATTTTCTTGGCAATCTCCCGGGCATCCTTTTCATTACTAATTAACCCATAGCTTCCCGGGACCGTCGGCACCCCGGCCTTTTGCATGGTTTCCTTCGCCGTAGACTTATCACCCATTGCACGCATCGCCTCGGGAGTCGGTCCAATAAAACTAATCTGATGATCCGCACAGATTTCGGCAAACCGAGCATTTTCCGACAGGAACCCATAACCCGGATGAATTGCCGTAGCGTTCAGGGTTAAGGCGGCAGAGATGATATTGGGAATATTCAGATAGCTTTTAGCACTGGGAGGTTCGCCAATGCAAACCGCCTCATCCGCCAATTGGACATGGAGAGCATGACGGTCAATGGTGGAGTGTACCGCAACCGTGGCAATCCCCATCTCCTCACAGGTCCGGAGAATCCGAAGGGCGATTTCGCCGCGATTGGCAATGAGAACTTTGGAGAATTGCATGGGCCTGCGGTTGCTCAACTCTTAAATATCAATAAAGGATGACCGAATCCTGTGGGTGTCCCGGATTCAGCCGCATAGATATGCCAACTCCCAATCCTATCATGTCTCGGATAATACGAGTTTGTCTCGAAAGCATCCACAGCCTGAAACCTTTGTCCCTAAAGGAATTCTGACGAACTTGAAAAAATCTTTCAAATTGGTGAAACTTTTTAAGAAAAGTATGGTAAGTTAATCAAGGATGAGCTAAGATGGTTCATTGCGTGCGGATGTGGCGGAATTGGTATACGCGCACGTTTGAGGGGCGTGTGGCTTTGCCTTGCGAGTTCGAGTCTCGCCATCCGCATTAAATCTGAAAAGGGGTTACAGCAATAATGTTGTAACCCCTTTTGCTTTATGGCCGGAGACGCCTTCAGGCGTCACTACGAACAAAAGAAAGTATTTCCCCCGTTTGTAGTAACGCCTTCAGGCGTTTCTTCTCTTAATCCTAACAATTCACCTCAGAAAACCAGTCAACCTAATCGCGCCCCAAAAATTACCCCCGCATCTGAACGGGCATGATTAAATGGGTCATTTTTACGCCGGTTAACGGAGATAAAACCACGGGAGATGTAGGTGAATTCAGCTTGATGATAATTTCGGTGGCGCTAATATTCTTCAAGGATTCCATTGCATATTTAACATTAAATGCAATGTCTAAACTCTCTCCGGTAATTTGAGCCGACATGGATTCTCGTCCACTGCCGACATCGGCAGCTTCGACGGAGAGAGAGAGAATTTGTTTTTCTTGGTCGATGGAGAATTTAACGATATTATTTTTGCGATCGGCTAAGACTCCAATTCGTTCTAAGGCGCTTAAAAGTTGGCGGCGTTCTACGGTAACTTGGCGCTCAAAGGACCGGGGGACTAATTGACTATAGGCAGGATATTGACCTTCTAAGGTGCGACTGGTGAGGCGAAATCCTCCCAGTTCTAAGACGATTTGTCCGGGGTCAAAGTTGAGGGAAATCGGTTCATGTCCTTCATGCATTCCCACGATGCGCTCAAGTTCGCGTAAGGCACGCGCGGGAACGGTGACTTCTAATTCATCGGCATCTTCATCGGGTTCTTCTGATTCGTCGTCACTGTCTTCTGTTTCGTTGATGGTTTCCACGATCGCCAAGCGATGTCCGTCGGTGGCAGCAAATTCTAAACTGTCGGCATGGACGATTAAATGAACTCCGGTTAACACTTGCTTGGTTTCATCGGCAGAGGTGGCGAAGAGGGTGCCGTGCAATCCTTGCATCAGGGCCTCGGCGGGAAGTTGCACGGTTTGTCCTTCGGAAATCGTCGGCAATGCAGGAAATTCTTCCGCACTCATTCCCCGGACTTCATACCGTCCCGATGTGGAGATGATGGTGGCTAAAATTCCCGCTTCAGCAGCGGCATTTTCCCCGGTGGAGGGTCTTTCATCGTCGAGGGTGACTTCTCCATCCGGCAGACGAGAGATGATGTCGTTAAAGAGTTTAGCGGGGAGGGTGAGGGTGCCACTGGTTTCGACTTTGGCGGCAAAACTGGTTTTGATTCCCAGAGATAAATCAAAGGCAGTTAAGCTGACTTGCTGCTGTTCCTCATCGGCACTGAGTAGCACGTTGGCGAGTACCGGATGAGTCGGACGAGAGGGGACTGCACGACTGATCAGGGACAGGTTGCTGGCGAGTTCGTTTTGAGCGCAAATAAATTTCATGAGTCGTTAGAGGTGCCTTGTTTGGATTCAGTACAGCGATCGGCGCAATTTCTGCCCGATCGCCCATCCTACCACTGGTTCTTTCTTCTATCCAGTGGTGATGGCGCGATCGCCTTTTTTCTCCTCCTCTCCCCCTGTGGAAAACTTGTGGAAAACTTTACTAATTTTTTCATCACTCACGACTGAACGAGAACCCGGGAACTCCTGATAATCCTTACCCAGGAGATTTACTCGCAAAGTGAATGCGATCGCTCAACTGTCGTAGCAAATTCCGCATTTCCACCTCATTATCCTTGAGCGCCGCAATTTTTTCACAACTGTACATCACTGTCGTATGGTCTTTTCCCCCAAACTCCTCCCCAATCTTCGGTAAACTCAAATCCGTATGCTGACGGATCAGATACATCGCAATCTGACGCGCATGGCTGATTTCTCGCCGTCGCGAATTCCCCTTTAAATCCTCCACAGAAATTCCCAATATCTCCACTACTGCCGTCATCACCGATTCTACCGTGGCCTTGACTGGCTCGGTTTGGGGATTTAAAATCGGCGCAATATTTTCCACCGTCATCGGTAATCCCGAAATGGACAAATAAGCCACAACCCGAATTAATGCCCCTTCTAATTCTCGAATATTTGAGGTAAAATGAGAGGCAATATATTCAATCACATCCCGAGGCAAGCGCATTTTTTCATATTCGGCTTTTTTTTGCAAAATTGCCATGCGGGTTTCTAAATCCGGGGTTTGAACATCCGCAATTAATCCCATTGAAAAACGGGAACATAACCGCTCTTGCAGTCGGGGGATTTGATTTGGGGGTCTGTCTGAGGCTAAGACTACTTGCTTCCCAGCTTCATGGAGGGTATTAAACGTATAGAAAAATTCTTCTTGGGTGTATTCTTTGCCTTCAATAAATTGAATGTCATCGACTAATAACACATCTGCCGCTCGATAATGTTCCCGAAAACTTTGCATACTATCTTTGCGAATTGCAGCAATTAAATCATTGGTAAATTGTTCTGTAGAGACATAAAATATCTTACAATCTGGACAGATTTCTAAGCGATAATGACCGATCGCCTGCATTAGGTGAGTTTTTCCTAATCCGACCCCGCCACAGAGAAACAACGGATTAAACTCCCGTCCTGGATATTCGGCAACGGCGAGGGAGGCGGCATGAGCCATCCGGTTGTTCGCACCCACCACAAATCGGGAAAAGACATATTTGGAATTGAGTTCTGTAGGACGGTGCGGATGGGTGGGACTGGGTTCGGGACTCTGGGTGACGACGGGAGAGGGCCACAGATAGTCACGGCGATCGCTCCCCTGGGTGGCTTCACTGCCGCTGGTGGTGATGTAAATATCCACGGGATGTCCCAAGATATCGGTGACGACATCAGCAATGGTTTTAATGTAATACTTTTGTAACCAGTTGCGGGCAAAGGGATTGGGCGTGTCAATCACCAAGCAGTTATTTTCTAGCTGCACGGCAGTGGCGGTTTTGATCCAGGTTTCAAAGGTGGGACGACTCAACTGCACTTGTAACCGTTCCAGCACCTGATCCCAAAGACTTTCGAGAGGAATCTCCACAACTGACCTCGCAAGCACTAATCTTTGATGCCTTATGACTGTAGCAAAAAATTCTGCCTTGATTAGCCGATCGCCGGGTGATACTTGTATCTGAGCTAACAATTGTCGGTTGTCAACAGGGATATAGTTTAGGAGCCGATCGCGGTTTGGATTCAGGAATTGTCTATAATCAAAGGGGTTAAAGGCTAATTTTTAAGTCTTTTTTACCGAGAATCGGAGTAAAGCCCCCGGATTTATCCGTGGGGATATAAGCCGAGCGACTGACCAAGGGGAAGAAGCAATTATATTCGTTGTTGGTCTTTGATATATTGCTTAATGACAGCTAAGGAGGTCAATAAAATGTTTGGGTGTCAACAAATTTTAATTAATCCCAATAATGAGCTTAAAGCAATTCTTGAGTTTATTTGTGGTGAGTCCAATAAACTACACAACTGCGGAACGTATTATGCAAGGCAACTTTATTTCAAAACAGGTAAAATCCCAGGGCTTGTTTGACTTGCATCGCCTGATGGCTTCTAATCGTCATTTTCAAGCGATGTATTCTCAATCGGCGCAGCAGTGTCTAACCACCGTTGCTGAATC
>NZ_JAFLQW010000112.1 GCF_017313335.1 Phormidium pseudopriestleyi FRX01
AAGCCCCCCCTTAGTAAGGGGGGGTTGGGGGGGTCTCTTCTGGCGATAGCCCCAGAGGGACCCCACCCTAACCCTCCCCTTGGCAAGGTCCGGGGACCGGAACCGGATTCTCAAAAGCCCCCCCTTAGTAAGGGGGGGTTGGGGGGGTCTCTTCTGGCGATAGCCCCAGAGGGACCCCACCCTAACCCTCCCCTTGCTAAGGTCCGGGGACCGGAACTAGATTCTCAAAAGCCCCCCCTTAGTAAGGGGGGGTTGGGGGGGTCTCTTCAGATAATTGCCCGGGTTTTGCTGTGGGTTTGCGCGGGGTTTCTCTTTCCAGGGGGGGTCAGGGCCGGAATACCGGAGGCGATCGCCCAAGTTTCTCCCTCTGCACCCAGGGTTCGAGGGGTTTGTCCGGCGGATTTAGACCTATTAATGAGTCAATTGCTGCCTGATTTGCCCAGTTATGCCAATCGCACGATTCAACGGAGTAGCCAAGATTATGTGCCTCGGTTCGTGATTCTTGCGGGTCGTCCGGAGTTTCACCCCTTGCCTCAAGGTCCAGGGGTGAATAATCCTCCGGTTTCTAGTTTACCTGGAAATTTAGAAATCGAAGGGTCTGACTCGGCGATCGCTCAAGTTTTTTTCACCACTTTAGAACGTCATTATACGGCGACTCTATCGGTAGAATATCAGCAATATCATTGGCTATTTTTATCCCAAACTGCTGAAGGATGGCGGGTCAATCAAATGTTTTCTCGCACCGCCTATCCAGAAGGAGCAATTCCCACTCCTCCGCGAGATAGTAGTGATAGTGAAATGGCCCAAGCGGTCCGTTTATGGTTACGAGATTGTCGGTACAGGGGTTAGTTTTTCCGGTTATAGAAAACCTAAATGAACTTGAAAGTGCATCCAAGTTTGAGAGTTTTTTAGTGCGAGCATCTGGCTCGCTTTCTCTATGACCAAATCCTGCAAGACTGGCTATAATAAATGACTAATTATCGTAGACCCTAGTTATTCGCGTACAATTCAAGAGTGGGTTGGCGAAGCTATGCGCGTAACGCGCTTTACGCACTCCTCTAAATATCTGTACCTCATGAGTCCACCGAACCGCTATAGTGCGTTCGTAAGGATTCAGGTCGTAAGATTTTGGCTGTAAGCCTTGTTCAGTATAGGTTTTAGCTATTTTCGCCCGTTTCTTTATTCTCAACAAGAAAAGCTAAACCCCTAATTCTTTCGTGCTTATTGAGAATGAACTATTAGTTTAGACTTGGCCTAAATTTTTAAAGCCTTGCTATGACTGCGTTTCAGATACCTGAATAGTTACACCTGTTTTCTGGGTTTTAGTTTCTGGTTTCTAAACCCGACTTTTGCGGAAAATCCCTGTCATTTGAATGCCGGTGATTAATAAAACTCCTAAACTGACTCCGACTAATAACACATAAAAAACCTTGAAAGTAGTACCCAAATATGAGCCTTGATGAATTTTTAACAGAATAGAAGCCTGTTCGCTAGATAGACCAAACCAAGCCTTACCTAGACGATAACCGATGCCGGTGATGGCGCTAACAAATAGGGGGACAAATGCGATGGGTGCTAGGAATTTATGAAACCATCTCCAGTCTTTTTTGGGCTGAACTTTTGGGGCTTTACCTTGCCATTTTATCAGGGTAAAACCTGTGACAATCATGCCCAATAATCCCAGTCCAACGAATAAGACATAAACTGGGACCAGGGGGTTACCCAGAAATTCTCCTTGATGAATCGTCATAAAAAAATCAGCAACTTCTTCAGGAATGCCGAACCAAGTCCTGCCCAATCGGTAAGCGACACCCGTTAAGGCAGAAAGGAGTAAGGGAAGAAATACAATCGGAGCAGATTTGCGGTGAAGTTTCCGGAAGTTAATCATGGCTAGTTTTCTATTTTTTGAGTTGGAGTAAAAATGGATGGATCGAGAAAGAAGCTAAATACTTTTCTAGGTTTTTAGAGATAAGTATTTAGAAAAGAGTTAAGGGCTAAAAATTGATTTTAATCAACCAAAACCCAATTTTTTAGGGAGTTGTTTTTTCCTTTGAGTTGATGAGTTCGGCAAAGCTTAACCTCAAGCTGCTGGTTTAATCTTTGATAAACAATATCTGACACGGTGATTTCTCCAGCTAAAGTGATACCTTCTAAACGCTTGGCTGTATTGACTACATCACCAATTACAGTGTAGGTACGGACATCTTCTCCACCAAATAATCCCTCAACGACTTCCCCACAGTGAACCGCACAACCGGCTCCAAGCTGATAGGATGAGAGAACGTCTTTGGCGGCTTTTTGCATGGCTTTTGCTGCGGCAACAGCTTGCTCTGGAGTTGCATAGATGGCCATGACTTCATCGGCAGTAAATGTAACCCGCAGGGGGTGGAAATTATAGGCAGCTAATTCGGTTTGCTGATAATAATTGTTGAGGGTATTAGCCACAATATCTGGTTGACTGTGTTCGCACCAAGTGGTGAATCCGCGAATATCCATGAATAATATGGAGCGATCGCACCTTTGAAACTTTAATCCTTGGGGATTATTGACCAATGTTTCTACTACATGAGTTCCCATACCCCACTCAGCTAAATTTCTCATTAATTCTGATGTTTTTTTTAGCTCTTGCTGCTGCATAACAATTTGCAGTCGCTGAAATCCTAGTAACAGCCCAACTAATACTAAACTGATAGTCAGAAATACATGAGTATTCCTATCTTTAAACTGCTGAAGCATTTCTCTGGTGATCCATTCCTCTGAATTTTCTCCCGATCTGACCACCAAATAAAATGCTAAAACCATCAGCATCCGTACCACACTTTCCAAGGGAATAATCCATCGTTGTAGGGTATTTTTCCAGCGATAGCGGGCAAATTGAAGTCCAGCAATTGCTAAAGAAAACCCCCAAAATACTACATGGGATGATTGTTGAAAAAATCCACTGCCATCAATGGGCAAATCAACTAATGTATAAAGAGTGACTCCGATTAAATTACCCCATAGAGGGAAAGCATTCGGCCTCGATAAGTAGGCAGTTTGGATTAGCATTGCCAAAATCAGCAGATAATCAGTTGGGTCATGGAGGAAATTCTGCCAACCGTAAATAGAAATATCGGATAAATTCTTCAGAACCAAAAAATGGCCGCTATTGCCTAGAAATTCTTCCAAAAACGCAGATAAGCGTTGACCATATTTTTGCCGCAGATTAAATTTCCGGATGACATTGGCAATTTTCTCCATTAATAAATTCCCTTAAACCTATCAAATATTCCGGCGCTGAATAGACTGAACATTTTTAATTTTTGGGGGATAAAAAAGCTTGATTTTTTGAAAACTTTGGTTAGACTTCGCTCCATTGCCGGACTAAATTGGCGTGGGTTTTGCACAATAAATCAAATTCTACAGTTTTGCCGTATTGCTCAAATATTGACCGGCGAACGGTATCCAGTTCAAAGAGAATTTCCCGTTGCTGAACATCACGAACCAAACTTTGAAACCACGTCACCGCAGCAAAACGAATTCCCTGGGTTACTTCGGTCACTTGATGGAGAAAGGTAGAAGGATAAACAATCATTGACCCAGCTTGGAGTTTAAAAGATTGTTCACCGAGACTGGTATCGATGACTAATTCACCCCCTTGATAGGTATCTGGATCGCTGAGAAATAGGGTTAGGGACACATCCGATCGCACCAATTCTCGCTCCCCCATAATTGCATTATCGGTATGCCAACCATAAGACATTCCCGGTTCATAACGACTAAAAACAATGGGCCGAATTGTTTTGGGACGAACGGTGGCTTTAAATAGGGGATTTTGGGCGATCGCCTGATGCACAATTTCCCTCACCTTTTTGGCGGCATCCGTATTTCCTTTCAATTGATAGTTATCTTTAACGGTTTTCGCATACATCCCAGCGGTGAGTTTACCATCGACAAATTCAGCATCTTTCAAAAGGCGATGAATCTCCTCTATTTGTTCCGGCGTGATCGCTTCATCTATACAGAAAATCATGGGATGAATGGCAAATTTAGCTGAAAAAGGATTGATGATTTCATCGGGAGCAATGATTTGAAAATATAGAGAGGTATCCCCTAGCCCTGATATCTGATTCAAGACTAGGAAAACCACCGATCAAATCAAATCAAATCAAATCGTTATCATCAAATGATGGTTAAGATGCTTAAATCGTTGCCCCGAGTTGCCCCGAAACGAAATAATAGTGGCAATGCACTAAGATTCTCCACCTTCG
>NZ_JAFLQW010000568.1 GCF_017313335.1 Phormidium pseudopriestleyi FRX01
GCAAAGCGCTGATTCCAGGGACAGACATCTTGACAAATATCACAACCGGCAACCCAGCCGCTTAAGTGAGGTTGGATGGAGTCGGGCAAGGTTTCTGAACGATTTTCGATGGTATGATAGGCGATACAACGATTGGCATCGACCACAAAGGGTTGAGCGATCGCCCCGGTGGGACAAGCCTGGATACAACGGGTACAAGTGCCGCAATGGGAGGTGTGAGGAGAGTCCGGGGTTAAGGGTAAATTGGTGAGAACTTCCCCGAGAAAGATCCAGGAACCATACTGTCGAGAAATCACGTTGCCATTTTTAGCAATCCAACCGATTCCGGCCCTTTGTGCTAACACTTTGTCCGGGACTGGGCCAGTATCAGCATAATAGCGGGCTTGGATGTCTGGGTTGTGAGCTTGCAGCCATAATGTGAGGGCTTTCAGCTTTTTATGCATAATTTTATGATAGTCCCGTCCCCAACCGTAGCGAGAGATTTTGGCATAAATAGGGTCTTGGGGATGTTGGTGTTCGGTGTAGTAGTTGAGGGCGACACAGATAGCGGATTGGACATCGGGCATGACTTGGCGGATATCCTGGCGTTTGGGATTGTTCATCCAATCCATTTGAGCCTGATAGCCTTGGTCTAACCAATGTTGTAAGGCGGCGACGGGGGCGGGGTCTGGGGGGTCGATCGCCGCGATGCCGATTTGATGAAATCCGAGTTCTTGGGCTTTAGCTTTGATTTGCGTGAGGGTGGGGTTCATGGCTGGAGGGTAGGGGTTGTGGATGCGATCGCCGGTGGGTCAATCGGCTGGAATTAAGACAGTCGCCGTGGTTTGGGACTCTCATTACTCTAGGTTAAGACAGTGATTGGTAATTCTGATTGCCGAGGGGTTGTTATTTGTAAAGAAATGTTACATAATGGGATTTAAGACGGAAAAGCAGAAGCGAAAACAATCGGATTCCTGGCTTAATCTCCGGTGTTGGTCGCCAACCCCTGCGAAGACTATCTAAATTTTAAACTCTGTAAGTTTTTATCTGGATCTGGAGGAGGAGATAAAACCCTCCGATTGAGATTGATATAAGTTTTCCCAACGTTCTTGCCTCTCCCTAGGCAAACCCCAATCTGGCTTGTGGAAGTTTTGGTTTTCTTCCGAAGCCAGATTTTGTTTTTGGTTAGCGGATAGTTATAATAGTTATCATATTGAATTCGCATATTTTAGGAGAAAATTATGACAAATTCCGAGACGATAACCGGGATAAATTATAACTCCAATCTGGATGATTCTATGCCGGAAGGAGGAAGACAACAGGAATTTCCCGAGACTATTCAACAGTATTTTGACAATTTGAATCAGGGGGAATTTGAAGCGGCGAGTGAGTTATTTGCTGAAGCGGGGGAATTGCGGCCACCCTTTGAGGAAGCTGTGGTGGGACCCGAGGCGATCGCTGAGTATTTAGAAGCCGAAGCCAAAGGAATGAAACTGTATCCGAGACCCGAATTTCAGGAGTGGGTTGAAGGGGAAAACCGGCATCTTGAAATCCCGGGAAAGGTGGAGACGGCTTTTTTCAAAGTGAATGTTGCCTGGTTTTTTGTCCTGAATCCAGGGACAGAAATTCTCAGCGTCCGGGTCAAACTTTTAGCATCATTGAAAGAATTAGTCAACCTGAGACGGTAGGAGTGGGGAAGGGGAGATGGGGGAGAGAGAATCTTTAAAATTCTGGAGATAGAATGCACCCCGGTATTACCGGGAAGTTGGGAGGGGAAACTCAAGGGGAGATCGCCAACAGATTAGCTTTCATAAGAGAATCCTCGCCGCCCGAACGGACGATCTGAACCCCGGAAAAAAATAGAGCGATCGCCGTTCCACAGTCCGGTAATCGCTTAAGCCTTTTGTTCCGACATACTAGCTTCCAACTTCAGACAGTTACGACCATCAATTTGGAGACTGTACTCAACCCGATCCATCAGACGATTCATTATTAACCATCCATAACCGCCATCGGGCATTTGTTCCGGGACTGGGGCCATATAGGTCGATAAATCGTACCCCTTGCCATGATCCCAAACTTCCACCGCAATATCCCGATCTTTGAGCTCCAGACGAACCAGAACCGGGAGATTAGGCTGATCCCGGTGAGCATGACGCACCACATTAGAATAGGCTTCCGCCAGAACCAAGCGTAAGCGATTCGACTGACGGGGCCACTCCATATGATCTCCAAGCTCCATTTCCAGACAGCCCAAAAGCCAGCTTTCAACAATCGTCAAAAACCGCAAGTCGCTTGGGACGTGCAACTCAGTTCTCATTGCTTACAGAACCTCCAGAGAAAGTATAGTTTGGTCATCTTCCTGCTCTTGAGCAATTTCGCGGACGCGAGCTAATAAGTGATCGAGGTCGAGGGGATGATTTTCCTGACCGATCAACTGCCAGAGACCCTCTTGTTCCAACATCGACCCCTTATGGTGTCCAATAGAGGAGTCTGGATTGGTGATGGTGGCCTCCGTGAGACCATCGCTCGTTAGCAGAAAAACTTCCCCTGGATTTAACTCCATGCTCCCAACGGTACCTCTCCAGACGGGTAAAATTCCCAAAGGAATTCCCCGAGCTTTGAGAAAATTGGGTTCGACGGTTGCTGCATCAGAAGAAGTTAACATTTGATGAGACCAGACGAGGGGATAGATATGTCCAGCATTGCCATAGGCCAACTCTCGGGTAGAGGGGCGATAACGAGCCACAACCATTGTAATAAAACAGTTATTGCCCATTAGGTCATCAGCCAGAGCGCTGTTAAGGTTCATCATGACCGTTTCGGGTTCTGGCGAAGTTTCTTGCGCCAGTTCACGCCGCATCACCGAAATAGCGCTTGCCATAAACAGAGCCGCCGGTACTCCCTTCCCGGACACATCCCCCACAGCGACCCAGATATCACCTTGAGCATGAACATAGACCTCAAAGAAATCACCCCCTACAGCGCGAGCGGGATAGCAAGAGGCTTGAACCCGAGCGGTTTCAAATTCCGGCCAACTTTGCCGAAGCAAATTGGTTTGAATTTGACGAGCCACCTCTAATTCAGCCATCATTTGCTGGGCTTGCTCTTCCGTGCGCTGATAGAGCTTGGCTTGAGACAGCGCCAGGGCCGCTTGTTCAGCAACCCCTTCAATCAATTGGATATCTTCAGGAGACCAACTGTTAGCGCTGCCATCTTGGTAGACAGACATCACCGCGAGGAGATCCTTTTGGTAACTCAGGGGGACAACCAAGCGAGTGGAATCCTTGCCATTGTTGTCTTCTTGAACTAATTGAGTCTGACGGCTTTCCAGAACGGTGGCAATCAGGGAATCCTCCTCCTCGGGTACATCAATGGAGCCTGTGTCGGGATTCAGATAGGAAAACGAGTCTGGCGTGAGGTGATCGCCCTCTACAGGTCGCAGAATGCAACGAGTTGCCTCAAAATTTTCGCCGACAGTTTCCACAATCGTTTGCAACATACTGCGATAGTCCAACGACTCCCGAATCGCGCTCATCACCGCATTAAATAAGGCTTCCCGGCGTAGGGCGCGACGGAGGATATTCGTACTTTGCTTAACTACTTGGTAAGTTTCCGACGCTTGCTGAACAACCGACTTTAACTCTTCAGGGTTCCACGGTTTTGTGATGTACTTGAATACTTGGCCGGAGTTAATCGCCTCTACCAGGTCCTCTACATCAGTGTAGCCGGTCAGTAGAATCCGAATCGTATCGGGAAACCGTTCTACCGTTTTACTGAGAAACTCCGTGCCGTTCATTTCTGGCATTCGCTGGTCTGAAATAATCACGGCCATTTCGCCGCTTTCATCCAGCGCCTCCAGAGCTTTAAACGCACTATCTGCTCGATAAACGTCAAAGTCCCGCCGAAACGTCCGGTATAGCAAGTCTAGGTTGTCGATTTCATCATCGACCACCATCAGTTTCAGCTTGCTCCCTTTTCCCCGACTCATGCGATACCCCACTTACAGGCTATATGGATTCAGTGTGACTTGCGCCCTTGTCCGGCTGTTTTCGACGGGCCGATCTTTATCAGGTGCCTAACGGGTTGAGAACACCACTGGCAAATCACGCTTTGGGTGGGCATTCCTTTCTCTACAAAAGTACCCGGCGATCGGCAGGCACTAACGGGCTTTCCTCCGCTCAAATGAGCTTAACATAGAGAGCTGGCTTGTTAGCAGCCTGCAATTGAGTTCGGTCGATTTGTGAAAGACCGTGACTCTGTTGGGGTGAGGCAGTGGGTCAGTCTTTCTGGCCCTACCGTACCCCTGGCATCGGGATTAACCTGGATTGTCACCTCCTAGGTTAGATCCGGCTCAATGCGCTCGAATAATCTCAACTTTGCCGATCGCGATCGCGAATTGTGGGCAATTTCTGCTGACCCTGGCGTGATCGGCTTTTTCGTCAGCACCTTCAGAAGCGGTGAATCCCGCATCCGATGCTTGACCAGTCGATCTTCTAGACTATGAAAGCTAATAATACCGAGCCGTCCGCCCGGATGCAACCACAAGGGAGCCTTTTCTAAAAACGTTTCCAAAGCAGCCAGTTCCCCATTCACCGCAATCCGCAAAGCTTGAAACACCCTTGTAGCCGGATGAATTTTGCCATGACGATACTTCCCCGGCACCGAAGAAGCAACTGCCGACGCCAACTCAGTGGTGGTTTTCAGGGGACGCCGTTCCACAATTCGCCGCGCAATCCGACGAGAAAATCGCTCCTCTCCATAGCGAGAAAAAATATCCAATAACGCCACCTCATCCCAATGATTCACAATTTCCGCCGCATTCAACTCCTGGCGTTCATCCATTCTCATATCCAAAGGAGCCTCGTACCGAAAACTAAACCCTCGTTCCGGGCAGTCTAACTGAGCCGAACTCACCCCCAAATCCGCCACAATCCCATCAAACCGCATCTCTTGGGGCTGATACTCGGCAAAATTCCCCTGGCAAAATGTCACCGCATCCCCATACACCGCCAACCGATTCCCTGCTGCATCCAGGGCAAGGCGATCGCGGTCGATCGCCACCAACTGCACCCCCGGGGCCGCCTCCAAAATCAACCGCGAATGACCTCCCCCACCCACCGTCGCATCCAAATATCGGCCCCCAGGACGGATTGCCAACCCCTCCACCACTTCCTGACTCAAAACCGACAAATGGACAAAGCTTTCCTTTGCCTCCGAATTTACACTCACTCCCTGATTTACCACGGACCCAATCTCCCTATAATGATGAAAGCAAGTGCGAAACGTTTGGGAATGAAATAAGGCTGAAATGCCCGAAATAACCTCCCAGTAGGGTTCTTAACCCCTTGGCTAAGATAAAAGACCCCGGTCTTGAAACCCTTATAACTGTCTGTATGTGTTCAAGAGTGCTGCTAATCAGCACAATGGAGAACGGCACAGGGTTCTGACGAAAAGATTGTAACAATTTTACAATCACAAATCAGGTGCAACGGCGATAGCCACCCCCAGTTTTAGGAGTCACGACCCTAGGATTGAAGCGGGGAACGGAAGGCTCGAAGAGGTAGCCCAACACCACAATCGAGACCACTGCCAATCACCCAAGGCTAAGGGAAACTGAATGTCCGGCTTGAACTCTCGTAATCATTAAGCAGTGAAATGGGATGACACACTGCGTCCAAAAAGGATACGCAAAAAAGGTAGAAGTTTTTGCACCCTTCTACACCAACCCTCCAAAGTACGCCGGGAGAAAGGACAAGCCTAAAGGTGAATAACCCTTACAGACGGAACGTTATAACCCCTCAGATGCTCTATTGAATTGGTCGATTACCTAAGTAGTGACAAGTGTAAGCGGAAGCACTGAGGGAATGAGATGTAACCCAAAGCAAATGCCACTCTGTAATGGAATGGATAGGCCAACAGGTTACGGTTTAGATGCAAGGAAAGGATAACAGTAGCAATGAATAGGGTTAAGACGAGTTTAAAGACTACGGAAACATGGAATGCAATTCCTTGGACGAAAGTTCAAAGAAAAGTGTTTAAGTTGCAAAAACGTATTTTCCAAGCGGCTAAATCGGGACAGGATGCCAAAGCAAGAAGGTTGCAAAAACTTCTAACCTCGTCATACTATGCGAGGCTCTTAGCGGTCAGGAAAGTGACCCAAGATAACCAAGGCAAGAAGACGGCAGGGATAGACGGAGTAAAATCCATAAAACCCGAACAACGTCTTGAACTTGTTAAGGACCTTGGTGAACAATCTAAAGCCAAAGCACTCAGAAGGGTTTGGATTCCCAAACCCGGTAGGGATGAGAAACGCCCACTGGGTATTCCAACCATTAGAGATAGAGCCGAGCAAGCCTTGGTTAAACAAGCCTTAGAACCCTACTGGGAAGCTAGGTTTGAGGGGACGAGTTATGGGTTCAGACCCGGACGCTCTGCTCACGACGCAATTGGTAGGATATACGCATCTATAAATCAGGGCAGTTATTATGTCCTAGATGCAGATATAACCAAATGCTTCGACAAAATTAACCATGAATACCTACTGTCCAAACTAGGTTGCTGCTCACAACACCGCCGAAAAATCAAAGAATGGTTAAAGGCAGGAGTGGTGGACAACGGCATATTTGAAGATACAGAAAGCGGGACACCCCAAGGATGGGTAATAAGTCCACTCCTGGCCAACATTGCATTGGATGGAATGGCCAGGTTAATTGAAGAACTGTATCCTAGAAAGAAAGGTCAAAAGGTCAAGGCCACCCTAATCAGATATGCCGATGATTTCGTAGTAATCTCACCGGAGATTGAAATCATCTATCAATGCAAGATTGTTTTGGAAGATTGGCTAAAGCCCATAGGATTAGAGCTTAAACCCGAAAAGACAAAAATATGCTATACACTTAGAGCAATCGAAGTAAATGGACAAAATGTCTCTCCAGGATTTGACTTTCTTGGATTTGCCATTCGACAATATCCGGTAGGTAAATACAAATCGGGAAAAGTAGGGGGACTAAGCAACAAACTACTTGGTCAGAAAACGCATATCAAGCCAAGCGCAAAAGCAATCAAAGCCCACAGTGAAGCGCTAAAAGGTGTAATCAAAACTCACAAAACTGCACCCCAAGCGGCCCTAATAAGTAGGTTAAACCCAATCATCAGAGGTTGGAGTAATTACTACTCAGGGGTAGTTTCAATGGAAACCTTCAACCAGATGGACCACAACATCTGGCAACAACTGAGGGCATGGACAGTAACAAGATGTTCCAAGGCAACCTATACCAAGCTAAGTAAATACTTCCATAAGGGAACGGTGAAAATCGGGAACGGAAAGGAAAGAAATGAGAAGTGGCTATTCCAGACAAAAGATGGATTAAATCTATGGAAACACAGCTACACTCAAATCACAAGGCACAAACTGGTTAGACCAGAAGCATCGACCTATGATGGGAATTGGAATTATTGGGCAACTAGAAAAGGAACCTCATTGGAAGTTCCAACGCGAGTAGCAAAATTGCTGAAGAAGCAAAAATGTCGATGTAAACGCTGC
>NZ_JAFLQW010000193.1 GCF_017313335.1 Phormidium pseudopriestleyi FRX01
GCGATCGCTTGATGGGAAGCCAGACCATTACTCCAATTACGGGAACGCCGGTGATTGCAGCAGCAGCAATCAGTAACGGTGTCCAGAATCCTAATTGTAAAGCAATGCCGCAACTGATGCCAGAGGCGGCAGTTAGCAGAGAAAGGGTAGTTGCTATTTGCAGTCCAAATTCCTGAGTAATCCCGGAGGCGGCCCAGATTAAGGCAACCCCGGTAACTGCTGTGGCTGCTAAGGTTCCAGCGGTGGCCCAGGACCCGATTAGACTGGCCCCGGCAGCCATTCCTAGGGTAAATCCGGCGATCGCCGCGATTAGGGTCGTTGCCACGGAAGTGAGCAGGAATTTCACCACAAATCCCTGCTTTCCAGCGAGTTTAGAAAGACCCGCCCAAGCTAGAAATCCACTCAGGGCGATCGCAATCGGGGTGGCGATCGAATGCAGGGCTAACATTCCTCCGGCACCGGCGGCTAAAAATAACAATCCTAATGAACTGTAGGGTAATTTTTCAATCGAAATTGGGATGGGAGCGGTGGTGATTTTTAGGGGGATTCTAAGCGGATTAGGTATTCCATTATGTTCTAATAAAAGTTCTCTTTGATAGGTTTGATTGGCGCGTAAATGACGGGTATCAATAATAATTTGAGCATCCAAACGATTCTTTTTAAACTCAGCAGGAGAAAAGGAAATCCAAGCATGAGCATCGGGACTATGAGGCGGGTCCTGGGGATGGGGGACAACCTGCCATTTTCCTTGGAGTCGGGTGTCGAGAACAGGGTTTTTAATCGAGAGAATGTGAGTAATTTGTTCTCCGAGGGTTGAAGCAGTTGCACTTATGTGAGTTTTGCTGAGATGAACTTCTGGTGTGCGGACGACATAAATTGGTTCCAATGCCGCCAAGGCGGTTGCTGCATCGGGGAAGCGACTGCCCGGATTGGGTTGGACCATTGTTTCTAACCATTCAATCCAGCGCCAACTCACTTTAGGGGTTAAATGTTTAAATTGGATGTGATAGTCTTCATCTACCAACTCGGCGATCGCAACTGATCGAGTTCCCGTGAGTAAACAAATCAGCGTAGCACCCAATCCGTAAAGGTCCGAAGCAGCAGACAGTTGGCGATTCAGCAGTTGTTCTGGTGGCATAAATCCCATTGTCCCTTTGACCATACTACTCATCGCCACATCTTCCGAACCGAGTTTAGCAAAGCCAAAATCAACGAGATATAAAGTGAGGCGATCGCTGACGAGGATATTTTCCGGTTTAATATCCCGATGAATCACCAACGGGGTCCGAGTTTGCAGATAAACTAAGATATTTAAAGCGGCGATCGCCAGTTTCTTGACCTCATCCGCCTCAAAACTGCGCGTCACCGCCAGGGATTGAGCATCTTTATACTCCTGCACCATACAAAACCCATCGGCAGTCTCAAACGAATCCAAATATTTGGGAATCCCCGGATGATTTAACTGTTGCAACACCTCAATTTCCCGTTCCACCGCCCGATAAGCGGACCAGTCGGAACCACTGGTGGCAAATTGGAATTGTTTAATCGCTACCGATTCTTGTCGCTGTTGATTCAGTGCCAAATAAGTCACCCGACCCCCAGCGCGATTATGGCCGAGTTCTCGGATAATTTTATAGCCGTTCGTGCTAAAGTCGGGAAAATAATTCATGGTTGGACATTGCTAGGGGCTGTTTTTATTGTAGGAGATAGGGAGGAAACGACTGAAGTCGTTACTACAAAATTCCTGATCCTCCCTATCTCCCTTACGATCGCAACTGTTTCAACAGAGATTTAACCTCCTCGGGAGTCAAATCTCGCCATTGTCCCGGTTGTAACCCGGCTAGGGAGAGGTTGCCGATGCGCGATCGCACCAGGCGTAGGGTAGGAAACCCGACGGATGCAGTCATGCGTCGGACTTGGCGATTTTTCCCTTCCGTGAGAGTGATTTCTAACCAGGCGGTGGGGACGGTTTTGCGAAAGCGCACCGGCGGATCTCGGGGGGGGAGTTCGGGTTCGGTGGGTAAGAGTTGCACCGTTGCGGGTTGGGTGCGATAATCCTGAATCTGGACTCCGTTGCGGAGGCAGTCGATCGCCTGTTCGTCGGGGATACGTTCAACCTGTACCCAATAGGTCCGGGGATGGGCATATTTAGGGGAACAGAGGCGATGTTGGATGGCACCGTGATTGGTTAACAATAACAGTCCCTCACTGTCTAAATCTAGGCGACCGACGGCATAAATATCCGGGATATCAATGTAATCTTTTAAGGTAGGGCGTTGAATGCCTGCATTCTTGCCATCGCGATCGCTAAATTGGCAGAGAACATTATAGGGTTTGTGGAACAAAATATAGTGGTAAGACACAGATTAGTTCACTGATGACAAATAAATTTCGATGAAATGTGAGAAAAATGGAGAAAACGTTCCTCTATGGTCACCGGAGGGACACGGCAGTTCCGTGTCCTCAACGCGATGAATGGGAGGGAAAATGTTAGGCGTTGGAGTTCCCTGACCAACTGGTTTCTAACCAGTCTAAAATCAGGGGATTTACCACCTCTGGACGTTCATCATGGGGACAGTGGCCGGTATTGGGAATCGACTTAAAGGTAATGGCCCGGTCCGGGTGAGACTGTTGGAAAATCCGACTGACGGCGATCGGTGTCCAAGGGTCATCTTCCCCCCAAAGTACCAATAACGGATGGGTAACATTCGGTAAAATCTCCGAGGGAGGTGTTCCTGGAGGTGCGGTCAAAATCGAGGCAAACACTTTCTGCGCCCCCACATCACAGGAAGGTTCGTATAGCAAATCGACCAACTCATCGGTAATCGCCTCCCGGTTGCGATATACTTGGCGCAAGGTATTGCGAATCCGGTGTTTCTGGCGAATTCGGTTAAACAGAAACGTTCCCACCGTGGGGGAATTCACTAATTTGCTAAACGTCCCCATCACCAAGCGCAATGGCGGATTCAGTTCTTCGGGGCGATGATTTAACCCCCCGGCACAATTGATTAAAACACCCCCTGCTGATTTTTCGGGGTGATTGGCAACCAGCATCAGACTCAACAATGCACCAATGGAATTGCCGATAAATACGGTCGGTTCCTGGATATGTTCCGTCCAGAAATCCGTAATCAGTTCTTCCCACAGTTCCAGGGTGTAATTCAGGGGGGCTTTATCTGAACCGCCAAACCCTAGCAAATCGAGGGCAAACACCCGATATCCGCCTTCAGCAAGGGCGGGAATGTTCTTGCGCCAATGGCCGATGGAGGCCCCGAATCCATGAATTAGGAGGAGGGGACGACCGACCCCTTGGACGGCATACTGAATTTTATGCCCGTTCCAAATCCAGGTTTCCTTGGCGATCGCAGTCGGTAGTCTAAGCTGTTGTGTGGTCACAGTCTCTATTATTAAGTTTAGTAAACTCTCTTGATCATAATCTATAGCAATAGGAAATGATTTATGCCCTTGACGGCTGCTTCCTGCCGGACGTTTTGGGCCGCCGTCGGTTGGGTCCCTTGGTCTGATTCCACAACTGATAAAGGATCGGATATATATATCCGATCCTTTATCAGTTGTGGAATGCCCTCACCCCCAACCCCTCTCCCAAAGGGGGAGAGGGGAGAAGACAGATGTCATAAATCATTTCCTATTGCTATAGATGGAAATTTGCTATGTCGTTGATGCCATTTCCCGGTTAAAATCGATACAGTAGCGAGTTTAAAGCAGTGGCAGAATGGGTACAGAGTTGCAGTCTGGGACGAATCGTAGTTATGCCATTATTGGTACTGGGGCGATTGGCGGATTTTATGGCGCGAAACTCCAGCAGGCGGGGTGTGAGGTGCATTTTTTGCTGCATCGCGATTATGAGTTGGTGCGGCAGCGCGGATTAAGGGTAGATTCGGTTTGGGGGAACTTTACCCTCGACTCCCTGAATGTTTATAACGATGTCCACCAAATGCCTGCTTGTGATGTGGTCATTGTTGCCCTAAAAACCACCCGTAATTCTTTACTGACCAGTTTACTGCCGCCGGTTCTGAAAGAATCCGGGGCGGTGTTAATGTTACAAAATGGTCTGGGTAATGAAGAGGCGATCGCCCCGATTGTCGGTAAAACTCACATTCTGGGCGGATTATGTTTTATTTGCTCTAATAAAGTTGCAGAGGGCCATATTCACCATCTTGATTATGGCACGATTACCATAGGGGAATATGCACCGGATTATCAACCCTTGGGAATCACTGCTACTCTGCGAGACATTGCCGGAGATTTTGAAATTGCCGGAATTCCCATCCAATTTGCAGAAGATTTACTCCTCGCCCGGTGGAAAAAATTGGTTTGGAATATTCCTTATAATGGGTTGTCAGTGGTTCTCAATGCCCGAACTGATGAGATTATGGGAAATGAATACACGAGCCTTTTATCCGAACAGTTAATGCGCGAAGTCGTGGCCGTTGCCGCTGCCTATAATCGGGAAATTCCCGAAAGTTTTATTCAAAAAATGCTAGACCATACCGCCAATATGAAGCCCTATATCACCAGCATGAAATTGGATTATGACCAGCACCGATCCATAGAAGTAGAGTCCATTGTTGGCAATCCTCTTCAATCGGCGATCGCCAAAAACATCCCCGTCCCCAAAATGGCAATGCTTTACGCCCAATTAAACTTCATTAACACTCAAATCACAGCAAAATCCCCTCTCTCCAGTTCGTAGTATAGCGGTGACCACCGTTATTCGCGTACATCTTGGGAGTGCGTTCGCGTAGCGTGTGCGTTAGCACACGCTACGCGAACGCACTCCTCTAAATATCTGTACGCGAATGAGTCCACCGAACCGCTATAGTGACCGATTCTGGGTCAATCCCTTCGGACTGTATTTCGGTCATATTCGCGTCTCGGACTTGGTATTAGTCAACCATCAGGGTGAAATTTTGTCAGGCGATCGCCCGATCAATGCCGCTGGATTTGCCATTCATTCCCAAATTCACAAAGCGCGTCCCGATGTCATCGCGGCAGTACACGCTCATTCCCTCTATGGCAAAACCTGGTCCACCTTGGTCCGACTCCTCGACCCTCTCACGCAAGATGCCTGTGCATTGTATGGGAATCATGCCTTATTTAAGGATTACTGATATTTGATGCTAAAAATGTGGAATGGCAATGGGATATTCACCGCATTCAAGCCCAACCTATTACCGAGAATGTGGGAGATAATCAGGGTTAAGCACTAGCCCTGTCAAAGTGTATTTATAGGGGTGCAATGCGCAGGCCCTCTATGTGAAATAACGATTTTTTGTCATCAAATTTATCACCTTGATAGGGCTAGGGTTAAGAGGGTTTGGTTTCCAAACCCCTACATCCGGTCAGAGGGTTTGGTTTCCAAACCCCTACATTCCATCACTCTTTTTCGTCATTAAATTTACCCCCATGACAGGACTACCCCTTTTGCTGCTAACTGGAGGCGCTGGTATAAAAACGGAGGGCAAACCGCCAAAATGCCATCGAAGCGAAGAAGAGGGCGATCGCCAAAAGTGCGGAACCCGCAATCCAATTCCATTCGACCCGTCCCAAAACCGACTCTGCGGGTACAGTAGTGAGAAAGGCGACGGGGACAATGAAGGTGAAGAAAAAGCGATAAGCAGTGGGATAGGCAACCATTGGAAATCGACCTGCTTCGAGTAATCCTTTAAGAACTTGGGTTACATTATATATCTTCACAAACCAAATACTCAGCGCACCTAACATAAACCAAAGGCTATAAAGACTGATGGCCCCAAAGAGTAGGGGAATTAAACTGACAAGGTAGTTAACCGGGTCTAAATTCAATTGGCTACCTGCATAAAAAATCAGGAGTAAGCCTGAAATAATATCCGGTAGTCCCCAAAGGGAAATCGTCCGTCCCGATAGCCAAAATTGGGAACTGATGGGTTTAAGTAGCACAAAATCGAGAGTGCCTTCCTGCACTTGTTTGACAATGGTATTTAGATTAGGGGCGAGTAAGGTGGAGGAAAAGCCTTGGAGAATGGTAAACACCCCCAAAACCACTAGGGCTTCTTCCCATTGCCATCCTGCGAAAATGTAGTCAGTGCTGTAAAATAGGGAGAGGGCAAACCAACTTCCGGCGAGGTTTCCAAGGCTGCTGAAGGCGGCGATCGCAAAGTTTACGCGATATTCCAGTTCAGCGGCGATCGCAGTTTTCCAAAATAGGGCGAGTGTGGACAAATATCGTTTCATTTCAAGTAGGGATTTGAAAGGAGCAATGGGGACAGGTCAAAATTAGTCAGTGTTGTTATTAGGGTAGCGTAGCGATCGGCCATTTAGGAAATCACGAATAGTTCAGGGAGCTTGATTGGATAATCGAGGTCAATTTTTCTTGATTTTAAGGTAAACTAAAAAAATAATTATATCACAAATTGAGGGAATAAAAAAATCCATGAATGAGTTTACAAAATTATTACGAGAGAAAAAAGAAACGATTGTCGAACAGTGGACTCTATTGGTTCGCGAGGATGAAAACATTAGCACAGCGAATACACTCCCCTATCCAGAGATTCGCGATACCCTACCGAACATCATTGAGGCGATCGCTTCTCGGCTTGATCCTCTCAAAAAAGGTGAGGAAACAAATCTGTTATTGTCGGCTTGGAAACATGGCTATCTTAGATCACAACAAGGCTACGCACCTCAAGAAATTGCCCGAGAATATGGGTTAGTCCGAGAAATGATGATTTTGGCGATCGAGGAGGAACTAGAACGAGCCAAACCACAGGAAATTATTCGGGTCATCCGCCTGATTGATAAAGCAATGGATGACGTCATTGTACACTGTTTTCGGAGTTATACAGAAGAAAGATTGCGAGAGTTACAAGAGTTGCAAACTCAACTCAATTTCACTAATCAAGAACTGACGCGATTAGTCCGGGCGAATAAAGAAAATTTTGCCGACCTTGCCCACGAATTGAAAACACCATTGAATTCGATTATTGGCTACTCGGAGCTATTTCTGCGCCAACAGCGAAAGCAATCTTCTGAAGTAGCGAATTCCCTGCCTAATATGGAGCATATTGAAAGGGTACTTCGCAACGGAAGACAGTTACTGCAATTAATTAATAATTCGTTAGAAATTTCTCGTTATGAAGCGGGAAAGATGCCGTTACATCTCAGGGAAACCTCGGTTAAAAATTTAATTTATAAAACGGTGGAAATGGTGGAAACAACGGCCCGAGAGAAACAACTTAACCTGGAGGTGGATTGTGACCAAGCTCCTGAGATAATCGTTACGGACCCGTTACGGTTACAGCAAGTGGTGACTAATTTGCTCAGTAATGCAGTTTGCTATACCCACGAAGGAACGGTCAGAATTGAGTGCCGAATTATTTCTGAACAGGAATGGAAAATTGTCATTAGTGATACTGGAGTGGGGATTGATGAAAAAGACCAAGCGGAGATTTTTACCCCGTATTTTCAGGTGGTGAGTGGCGATCATACGTTTCTTCCCAATAGTACGGGATTGGGACTGGCGATCGTGTCTCGTTTGATTAAGTTATTGCAAGGCAATATCCAGGTGTTTTCAGAAGTGAATGTGGGTTCTACCTTTACGGTGACTTTCCCTCTCGATATTCAGCCTTTATAAACCCGCACAGCAATTTTTTAGCGGGGTCAGAACCTGTTTCGCTCTCCACCTTGTCTGGGACTTCAAACGGTACGCTCTCTGCTGACTCTGGGTTGCTCTACTCAGATCACTTTGTTCTTGACAAATTGGTAATTTTATGATAAATTTATAAATTATGTTTCTGAGCTTGAACACCCGGTTAAACCCATGATAGGCAGTGGCTAAAGTTCAGCAAAATAGCGGATGTCTGTGGGGTAAATTTTAGTATAAAATAAAAAATAACTCAGGTAACTCAACCCACACAGGTCAACTTTAGGGGTTAACCACCCTAGTCTCGAAGAATAAAAGTGACAGAATTATAGAGAATTCTCTATTTATTCAGCTTGACAGTGCTTGACTTATGTCATTAATTGGTGTTTGGAAATTGAAACCGCCTACAGAATAATTTAGTGCCTTACGGTAGATGTGGAGACTCACATGATTACTCAACTATTCAGCAAATTTCAAAATAAGCTCTTGATTTTACTTTTCTTGAGTACCTTAATTCCGGCGGCGATCGTCGGAGGATATAGTACCCTGTCCTACCGGAAGGTTGTAACGGAGTTACTCTATAATCAAATGGCGCGTCAAGGGATAGATAGTGAATCAAAAATTAGTTCTTTTCTAAAAAATATTAAAGCTGATGTCTTGTACCTCAGTCAAACCCCTCCGGTTCAAGGGATGGTGAGAGCTAGATCCAATCAAGGAATCGACCCTCAAGACAAGTCCTCCAATCAAGAATCGAAAAATCAATTAGAAATCATTTTTTCTTCTTTCCTGAAGTCCAAACCCTATTATTATCAACTCCGCTATTTGGATGAAAATGGCAATGAGTTGGTCCGCGTGGACTTCAAAGATGGAACGATTCAAACCATACCTGATTCACAACTTCAAAATAAGCAAAACAATGACTATTTTACCGAAACCATGAAATTAAGTTCCGGAGAAATTTTTGTTTCTCAGGTTAATTTAAACCAGGAAAATGGACAAATAGAAGTTCCTTATATCCCAGTGATTCGCTACAGCACCCCGATTTATAGTGCAGCGGGAGAAAAAAAGGGAATCATGATTGCTAATGTATTGGCCGATTCTTTTTTAGAAATGGTGGATGAAAAAGCGGGTGAAAACTCTCAGCAAGCTTTTATAATCAATGAAGAGGGTTACTATATTTATCACGGAGATGAAAGCAAAGAATGGGGATTTGATTTGAATAAAAAAGAGACCGTATTCCAGGACTATCCCGAAAAAATTAGCCAACAATTATTGTCTTTTCAGCCTGGATTTTTGCCAAAAGAAACCGATTGGATTATTAGCTATAATCCAATTATTACGAATATTAGTAAAGGTAAAAAAAATGGTTTTGTTCTGGTTTATGTTGCGCCGAAAGATGTGGTTTTTGCCCCGATTAATACCCTCACTACTGTAGCAATTCTGATTACTGGGATTTCCTTGGTGATTGTCCTTCAACTCGGGAGTATGATTTTAAAGAATTTGCTCGGGTCTATTCGAGACATTACCGAGGTGGTTTCCTCCTTTTCCATAGAACTTTTGGCAACCATTGAACAGCAAGAACGAATGACGGTGCAGCAGTCGGCATCGGTGCAAGAAACAACCGTGGCGATTGATCGGATTAATGCCGCTTCCGCAGAATCGGCTCGACAAGCGCAAAATGCCGCTATTGGTGGAAAACACGCCTTAATTCGAGTGGAACAAGGGAGCAAAGCGGTTTCCAAAACCTTTGAAGAAATGGAAACTTTGAAAGAAAAGGTAGAGGCGATCGCCTCTCGTAGTTTCAGCTTAAATGAGCAGACGAATAAAATTAACACCATCTCCAATTTAGTCAGCAATTTAGCTACAGAAACTAATATGTTGGCGCTGAATGCAGCAGTGGAAGCGGTTCGCGCCGGAGAGCAGGGGAAAGGGTTTGGAGTGGTTGCCTCGGAAATTAGAAAACTGGCCGATCGCAGTAAACAATCTACCCAGAATATTTCTACCGTAGTTAAAGATATTGAACGGGCGGTTAATTCAATGGCCCTCGCTGCTCACGAGGGACAAACCAATGTAGCAACTGGGGTAAAAATCGCTCAAAATACCGCAGAAGTGTTTACCGATATTGCCGGTGGCATGGAACAAATTGTGGAACATACCCAGCAAATCGCCCTCACCGCACAACAACAATCCCTGGCGATCGAACAGGTGATGACGGCAATGAACGCTCTCACCTATGAAGCAGCAGAAACCGCAACGAGTATGACTCACATCAAAACCGGGATTCAAAAACTCAACGAAACCGCCTTAAATTTGAAATCCATGATTTGATTCAAATCAAGCCCCCATCCCGGAATATTGGCGCAATCCACGACGCCACAACCAGCGATTGATGATCCAAAAGATTGCCACCCAACCCAACATGATGGCAAGACTGGGGAGAACATTAACAGGTAATCCCACCAATAACGCGGCTGGAAAGTGAATCATATAGGGAAACGGTGTCCATAAAACCACTTGGCGCACTGATTTCGGGAACACCTCTAACGGAGCAACCATACCGGAGAAAAACAGATAAAATAAAAACCAAAATTGCTCGATCGCATTCGCCCGTTCTATCCAAAAACACAGAAGTGCAAAGGTATATTGAATCAAAAATCGCAGGATAAATCCCAGCATAACTACCCCAATCCACAGCAAAAAACGTCCTAAATCGGGCAGCCAAAACGCATCGGGATATAAAGCGAAAAAGAGTAAAATTAAGCCGCCAATAAAGGGAAGGCGAGCACCACGTTCAGCCAGATGAGAGGCCACATGATGCCACACCGGGTCCAACGGTTGTAATAACCGCATGGAGAGTTTTCCTTCCACAATTTCTTTTTCAAACTCCCAAACCACCCAAACTACATTGAATTGGCGGACAATAAATGCCGCTAAAAAATACCGAGCAAACTCCACGGTTTTCAAGGCAAAATCTCCCGATTGAGAGGCTTCTAACCAGAGTCCCATTAAAATAAAAGGCAAACAACCCGACAACGCCCATAACACAATTTCGGCGCGGTATTCCAGCATATACGCATAATGAACGGAGAATAAGGTGGGAGCAATTCTTAAAAAACGTCTCATTAATTTTAGGGTTTAATGGATTAGGGTATGGATATAGGGAAAGGGTTTAGACGATCGCCCCAGCGGTAAAGACTCGTCCAATCACTTCTTCAATCGGGGGTTCAGTCACCGTCAAATCTAATATTTCAAAATCCATTAAAATCTGACCCACGGTAGCGGTTAGGGTATCCCGACGCACCAGTAATCGCACCGACTGACCTGCAATTTCTTCGACTTCGCCATACTGCGAGATTTGTTGCCGCAATTTTTCTGGGTCAGAAACTAGCTGCGTTAACTCTAACTGCACCTCCCGATAGGGAGCAAATCGCTCCACTAACCCATTCAAACTACCATCATAAATCAGTTGACCCGCATAAATTAAAATCACGCGATCGCACAGGGCGGTAATATCTCCCATGTAATGACTGGTTAACAAAATCGTCGCCCCTGTACGCTGATTGTATTCTCGTAAAAACTCTCGGACTGATGCTTGTCCATTCACATCTAATCCCAGAGTCGGTTCATCCAAAAATAGAACATCAGGATTGTGCAGCAATGCCGCCATCAATTCCGCTTTCATCCGTTCCCCGAGGGACAGTTTTCGCACAGGTTGATTCAGCTTTCCTTGCAAAGAAAGCATTTCCGTTAATTGCCCAATCCGTTCCCGACATTCTTTCTCGGGAATCCCATACACCACCCCATTAATTCGTAACGAATCTAAGGCGGGTAAATCCCAGAGTAACTGTTGCTTTTGTCCCATGACTAAGGTAATTTTTTTCAGAAATGCTTCTTTCCGTTGAAAAGGAATATGACCCGCCACTTCTACCCGCCCACTAGAGGGATGAATTAGCCCGGTTAGCATTTTTAAAGTTGTGGTTTTTCCGGCCCCATTAGGTCCTAAAAATCCCACCATTTCCCCGGGTTCAATTTGAAATGAAACATCCTTCACCGCTTCGATATTCCGATAGGTCCGGTGAAAAAAGTGATTCAGAGTCCCTTTTAGTCCCGGTTCTTTGATGGCAACGGGATAAACTTTACTGAGATGTTCGGCAACAATGATTGACATAATAATTATTTTTAGTGAAATGTTCATCTAACCCCGCCAAGGTAGACTGGGTTAGAGTAACCCCACGCTTTAGGGGATAGGTTTATTTTAGCTCAGGGGAGCAACTCTTTTAAATCCACAACCCGAACTACGGGATTGCGATGGGTAAAAATTAACCCATTATGACGATAAACGAGAATTAATTGGACAATCAGACGCTCAAGGATTTCGATGATTCGACCTAAACAATGGCGACTTTTAAAATGTTCCAGTGGGGAGGGAGTCCGCTGAATCAACCATTCGGTTAGGCGGTATTTCCAGGACCGAGTTCCCCGTTTAGAGATTTGCAAAATTGTCCCGGGAATGAATTCCCCTTGATTGGCCCAAAATGCGTAGCGTTCCCCGAGGGTAAAGTAATGAAACACCGACGGATGAGGGCTAGATTGGGCTAACTTTCGGGCAACTCCTAATGGATTGAAGGTGACAACGGAATGAATGCGATCGCGGTATTTAACCCCCAGTTGTTGAGCGATTTTGCCGCCGAGACTTTCGCCAATCACGTCCGGGCGATCGCCCTGTTGACATTTTTCTGTAATCCAAGCGATCGCCCCTTGAGTTTCTGCCGCTTTCGACTGCCAATCTAGGTGAGCAATAAATACCTCTGGAGTATCTTGAAGAACCCCATCAAACGGATACCAAGACCCATATCCCCGAATCACTAATACCGGCGGTGCATTTCCCGATAAAGGAACTCGACCCTCGGCATAAAATCCCGTGATTTTATCTTCAAATACCTGTTCAACTTGATAGTTGCCTTGGACAATTTGTCCCTCGGTATGACGGACATAAATCGAGGGTTCGTCTTTTTTTAAAATTAAGGTGAGTTGGGGTTTACTAAACTGTTCATAAACTACATCTAGGGGATGCCGAGGGGGTGGGGACGGGATAAAATCAGGGAAATTAACTGAATTAGCAGGTTTTTGACCGAGTTGAGCGAGTTTTGATTTGGATTTTTTGCATTGAGATAGCACGAATTCATTCCCCTTGCACAAAGAGAGGGTGATTACCCGATTATGTTTATAGAGCATAGTCTAAGAAGGCCCTCAACGGGGAGGGGATTGGCAGAAAAACCTCCACCATCTCATCAAAGTCCCTCTCCCATCTTGGGAGAGGGATTTAGGGTGAGGGAAAAATTTCCCCCGCTTTCACCGTGAGAATTTGGGCAGAATTGATCCAATCATGTTCAAATCCGCCTAAATGAGTCGTCGCAATCACCGTTTGGAATCGGTCTTGAATGGCTTCAAGCAGTTGATTTTGCCGCTTTGGGTCTAACTCGGCGAGAACATCATCTAGGAGTAAAACTGGGGGTTCTCCAACTATCTCTTCAATCAGTTTCAGTTCCGCCAATTTTAAGGCTAAAACTAGGGTGCGTTGTTGTCCTTGGGATGCAAATTGTTTCACGGGTAGTTCGTTGAGAGTCAACTCAATATCGTCGCGGTGAGGACCCACGAGAGTTGTGCCTTGAAACGATTCTGCGATCGCCCGGGATTGGAGTTTTTCTAAAAATGCCTGCATTGCCTGTTGTGGATTATCCCGCAACCCTTTATCTTGCATTCTTTCCACATTCGGGGCATAATGAATGCACAAAGATTCCACTCGCCCACTAATGGCAGCGTGCCAAGTTTCTGCAATGGGAACCAATCGTTCTAATGCCCGCGATCGCCGTTGCATCACCCGCACTCCAATCGTTGCTAATTGGGCATCCCACAACCCCAATTGAGCCTGATGTTCCGGACCTAGATAGGATTTTTCTCCTCGGGCCTCCGCACTTCTTATCTCTTTCAATAAAGCATTTCTTTGTTTTAAAACTTTATTATATTGCTGTAAAATATGAGCATAAATTGGCTCAAGCTGGACTAATAATCCATCTAACCAATTGCGCCGGATTTCAGGACCGGACCGGACTAACTCCAAATCCAGACTAGAAAACTGAACAACATTTAACAAACCCAAAAAATCCACATTCCGACGACAGATTTCTTCATCCACAGATACCGATCGCCGTCCACTGCGACGCAAGACCACTCCCAATTTAACTGACCGATATTCCCGAGACACAATGCCGGTAATTTGTCCCTGGGGTTCTCCCTCCCGAACTAGATCGCGATCGCGAGAGACCCGAGAACTCTTCAAGGTCGAAAGGAACCCCAATGCTTCCAAAACATTGGTTTTTCCCTGAGCATTATCTCCCACTAAAATAGTCTTCGGGGCATTTAATTCAATTTCCTGTTCTCTATAATTCCTAAACTGTCTCAAATGCAGTTGATTGATAAACATAATTAAATCCAGCTTATTAAAATAAAATTAACCCCTAATCTCAATAAAAATTCTCCAGTTCGTAGTAACGACTTCAGTCGTTCTCTTATGTTCGTAGTGTCGTGTCAAGGATTCAAGGTTAAACCCTTGGTAGTGTGAGCATCTTGCTCGCTATCTGTATTTACAAATCATTTAGGATTGCTATAGAGCGGTTCTCATGGGCGTGAGGTACAGAATATTCAATAGTAGGGGCGCAATGCTTGCGCCCCTACTGGTGTACCGCATCCAACAGAGAACCGCTATATCTATACTTTCTCCTCTAAACTAACCTGCTTTTTTCCCCGAAAAAACACCCGAAAAAAGACCTTTTCCATCTCCACCCAAATAAACAACAACGAACTAAATCCTAAACAAATTGCTAATTCAGTCGGCGTCAACCAATGGGTTCCAAAAAAGGCCCGTAACGGGGCGACATAAATTAACATAAGCTGGAGAATCGTGGTGATAATCACCGCCCCAAATACAAACGGATTCGAGAACGGATTTAACTGAATTGTCAACTGAGTATTGGACCGAACAGCGATCGCATGACCCATTTGAGCAATACACAAGGTCGTGAAAACCATCGTTTTCCAACGGTCCGGAGACAGGCCCTCCCCTAGAACTTCGTGAGTGTAGGAATAGGCCCACATCATTAAGGTAATGGAAATAATCGCAAAAACAATCCCAATTCGCACCATATACAACCCCAACCCCCGAGCAAAAATATTCTCCCGAGGACTAAAAGGGGGACGATTCATCACATCCGGTTCTGGGGGTTCGACTGCCAATGCTAAAGCGGGAAATCCATCGGTAACCAGATTCATCCAGAGAATTTGTAACGGCGTGAGGGGAACACCGGGTAATCCCAACAGGGGTGCAGCGGCGATTGTGAGCAGTTCCCCAATATTAGACCCAAGAATGTATTTAATAAACCGGCGAATATTTGTATAAACTACTCGACCTTCTTCGGTGGCGGCGACAATGGTGGCAAAATTATCATCCAGAAGGACCATATCGCTGGCCTCTTTACTCACATCAGTGCCGGTAATCCCCATTGCAATACCGATATCGGCTTGTTTGAGGGCCGGTGCATCGTTTACCCCATCCCCGGTCATGGCGACAAATTTACCCCGTTTTTGCAACGCTTGGACGATTCTGAGCTTATGTTCTGGAGAGACCCGGGCATATACACTGACGTGATCTACCTCACGTTCTAACTCCTCTTGAGGCATTTCTTCCAACTCTTGACCGATGAGAACCCGATCGCCCTCTTGAGCAATTCCCAAATCCTGGGCAATGGCGATCGCCGTGAGTTGATGATCCCCCGTAATCATAATCGGTCGAATCCCCGCCCGGCGACATTTCACCACCGCCTCACGCACTTCGGGTCTGGGTGCATCTAACATTCCCACCATTCCCAACCAGACTAACTCCCGTTCCGTCTGGTCTTCCGAACCCTCTGGCGGTTCTTCCATTAACGGTTTATAAGCAAATCCCAGAACGCGCAACCCCCTAGCAGCTAAATCATTATTCCGGTCTAAAACCTGCTGCCGTTGTGCCGCAGAAAGGGGTTGAATCTGGTTGTCGATGAGAATTTGGGTACAACAGTCTAAGGTTAATTCTGGAGAACCTTTGGTCAACATCACAAATGGCGTCGAGTCCTGACTAATCACCTCGAATTCAGGATTGGAGACTTGACAAATCACACTCATCCGTTTGCGTTCTGAGGAGAAGGGGAACTCACTGATCCGAGGCAGTTGGGGAGAGAGGCGATCGCCCGTGAATTCCAACTTTCCCGCCAGGACCAGTAACGCCCCTTCCGTCGGGTCCCCCACAATCGACCAGTCATTATTCTCATACTGCAACACCGCATCATTGCACTGCACACAACTCAGCAACAGGGTTTCCAGTTCGGGATACTCCCCTAAATTACCCACCCCGATTTTCGGCCCATTTGCACCTAAAAAATCTCCCGTGGGTTGATATCCTTCTCCCGTCACCGTCAAGCTGTGACTGGGAGTTTCCACCCCTTGAACCACCATTTTATTTTGAGTTAACGTGCCGGTTTTATCCGAGCAAATTGTCGTTACACTCCCCAGGGTTTCCACCGCAGGCAGTTTACGAATTAAGGCGTGACGCTTAACCATCCGTTGCGTCCCCAGGGCCAGAGTCACCGTAATCACTGCCGGTAATCCCTCGGGCACGATCGCCACTGCCATACTCAGGGAAATTTCTAACAGATGATTAAATTCTGACATTCCCTGAACCAGAGTGCCACCAATGACCACGATCGCCACGAGAATTAAGGACCCGGTGACCAACACATTTCCCAGTTGAGTCATCCGTTGTTGCAGGGGAGTATCTTCACTTTCCACCCCCTGAATCAAGGTAGCAATTTTGCCCAGTTCCGTGTGCATTCCGGTGCCAATCACGATCGCCTTGGCCCGTCCCTTGACCACTTCTGTGCCACAAAAGACCAAATTCAGGCGATCGCCCAGGGATGTATTCTCCGGCAGATTAATTGACTCATCCTTTTCCACCGCCTGCGCCTCTCCAGTCAAGGCGGACTCGCGGACTTGCAGATTAGACTCTTCTAGGAGTCTGGCATCTGCCGCCACCTGCACCCCCGCTTCCAAAAACATCATATCTCCCGGGACCACATCCGTTGCAGCGACTTCCAGCAGTTTGCCAGAACGCAGAACTCGAACCAGGGGAGAGGCCAAACTTTTCAACGCAGCGAGAGCTTTTTCGGCCTTCGCTTCCTGAAGATAGCCCAAGACCCCATTCAGAATCACGATTAGCATAATCGCCAGGGCATCTTTGGGAAACTCTTCCTGCTGAATGGACAAAAACCCTGAAATAAAGGCCACCGCAATCAGCATCAATAACATAATGTTCTTGAACTGATCCAGGAGGATAATCCAGGGACTGCGACCGGCTGTTTCGGTCAGTTCATTAGGGCCATACTGCTGCAAGCGTTCCAATACCTCCTCCGCGCTTAAACCCGTCGCGGGATCAACCTGGAGTTTTTCCAGGGTGGTATCGATGTCGAATGTATGCCAAGGGACCGGCGTATATTGTCCAGAAGAATTTGCAGACATGAGTTTTCACAGTAGGTGGTGATAGGGGGGAAAGTGGCAGGGCAGCACAGCAACTCGGCGCCAGGATTTTCATAGCGGCGATCGCCCAGTCTGGTGCTGCCTTGATTCATTATTATAACGACGGGCCACTTCCGGGATCCAATTTTGACAATCCCCCGTCACCTCTGCCACCTGTTCCTTGGAAAGACCTGTTGCCAATAGTCAGAGGCCGGAAATTCCTCGGGTGAAAGGACCCTTAAACTGGCATTCCTGGGTTTTCTGCCTGGGACTCCAGGGGTCCGGTTGTTTACTCGGTGACGGAATCTCTCGATAATGTCCTGTATGTTAAGACGGTTTATTAAAAAGGAAGGGCAATCATGAACCCCAATCGGGACTTGCAAACGGCAAAACCCCATCAGGTGAACTATCGGGATTGGACCATTTTGGTCTTTCCCGGAACTGATGGATACCGTCCCTTGTGCCTTGCCTCGGAAACCGAGGTCCTCAGCGATCCGAAACCCTATCCCACTCCCGAGGTGGCGATCGCGGTGGGGAAGCGTTTCATTGACCGGGCGATCGGTCATCAAGAGGTGGCCTAATCCACCGGATTTTGTCAATTATACTCCCATCATTATCAGACTGAGGTGGGAAGCGGTCAGTTTTTCTCAAATCAGGATAGGGTCAACTCAATTCAACGTTTTTGAGGATATTAGGAATCATAAATTTTTGAATAATTGGGGGCGCATAACTTGCGCCCTTTTGATTATTTTCGCGATTATCTTGTGGGATAGGACTTACGCATCACCCCTAAATCTATAAACAATAAAGCGAATCGCCTCTACATTTAGGGTGGGTTTTCAAAATATGCGTAAGTCCTGTGGGATAATCCTAAAAAGAGTTACTGAAACCAGGATTTGCCCAAATTCAGTCCTCTAATCCGGCATTATTTTTATCGGGGCTTTTCATGCAATATCAACAGTTACGGCAGCAGTTAAATCAATTAGAGGGTCGAAGTTATAAGGCGTATAAAGATATCCAGGGACGCTACGAATTCCCGGATTTTACGCTTTCTATCGATTATGTTCAGGGAGACCCGTTTGCGTCACCGAGTAAACTTTCTGTACGAGTGCCTCAATCCGTGGCGGGTTTTCCTGGGGAATTGTATGACTACTGTACCAGTCGAAATATTGCCCTGGGGGATTATCTAACTCGGGAGTTTTCTCAGGCGGCAAGGCAGGTTTCGACCCGACGAGGGACGGGGAAAAGTGGTCAAATTGCGATCGCCCGAGTGACCCAAGAGGTCCTGGAACGCAGTTGTGCTTCCATCAATTCAGATTGGGTGGAAATTCGCTTTACCGTAGGACTTCCGGCCCAAGGACGGCGGATTTTGGGGCATCTGGCCGGGGAAATGCTTTGCGATGATATTCCCCGAATTGTGGAAAAGGCGCTCTTTTACCGCAATCTGAATGAGTCGAAAATTCGCAACCAGGTAGAAACCATTGAGGATGCCGACTGGTTGCGCGATCGCCTCAAAGAACAGAATTTAATCGCCTTTATTGCCAATGGTGCCATTTTACCCCGACGCAGTGGGGTAGACGATCGCCCATTAACTGCCACGGAAGCAATTCCCTTTGTCTCTCCTAAGTCATTACAGGTGGAATTTCACTGTCCCAATCGCGGCCAAATTATTGGCATGGGAATTCCCACCGGAATTACCCTCATTGTTGGAGGCGGTTATCATGGCAAATCTACCTTACTTCGGGCGATCGAATTAGGGGTTTATAATCACATTCCCGGCGATGGACGGGAATTCGTCATCACCGACCCCGGGGCGATGAAAATCCGGGCAGAAGATGGTCGCAGTGTTGTCGGAGTTGATATTTCACCCTTTATCAATCATTTACCCCAAGGTCGTTCTACCCAACAGTTTTCCACCGCCAATGCCAGTGGCAGTACCTCACAAGCTGCTAATATTATGGAAGCATTAGAGGCCGGAACAACAGTGTTACTGGTAGATGAAGATACAGCAGCGACTAATTTCATGATTCGCGATCGCCGGATGCAAGCATTAATTGCTAAAGAAAAGGAACCGATTACACCCTTTATTGATAAAATTAAATCCCTCACCACTCTGGGAGTTTCTACCCTTTTAGTCATGGGCGGCAGTGGCGATTATTTTGATGTGGCCGATCGCGCCGTAGCAATGGATAATTTTGTCGCATACGATGTCACCGATCGCGCCAAAGCAATCGCTGCCGAATATGCCACGGGTCGGCAATCGGAAGGCGGAGAGGATTTCGGGGCGATCGCCCACCGCATCCCCATCCCAAACAGTCTCGATCCCAGTTCCGGGAAACGGGATGTCCGTCTAAAGGTACGAGATGTGGATCAGGTGCGTTTTGGCATGGAAGACATTGATTTAACTGCCGTTGAGCAAATTGTGGACCCAGGACAACTCCGGGCGATCGCTGCTGCAATGGTGTATGGGAAGGACCGCTACATGGATGGCAGGCGATCGCTACGGGAAATTCTCGATCAGGTAATGGCAGATATTGATCAGCAGGGATTAGATGTATTAACTCGCTTTCCGGAAGGGGATTTAGTGCGGTTTCGTCCTCTGGAACTCGCTGCGGCCCTGAATCGGTTGAGGACTTTACAAGTGCGATTCTAGGCAGATCGCAGTGCACAGTAAAAAATGCCTCAAAATCCATCCCTTCCCCTCCTCCAACTCCGTGAAAATCAGTGAAATCCGTGGTTCCCCTCAAAAAAATGCAAAAATCGGATAAACTCAATGCAATCCTATCATTGAAAATCCATTCCGGTAATCAAAGATACCAATTGTCATCCAGATTACAAATAACCTAAACTAGAAATCACAAAGCGGTCTGGAATTCCATGACCCAAATCTTTTCTCGATATTATTGATACATTTTAACGCAATAAAGCTAGGTTAATCGGACCGATTCACAGCAACTAAAGTCAAGGATTAAAGTTAAGTCAATATGGTAGCAAAATCTTCAAACTCAAGCGGGCCAAAGGCAAGAACATTAGGGAAAGTGTATTTAGTCGGGGCAGGACCGGGAGACCCGGGTTTGCTCACAATTAAGGGCAAAACCCTCTTAGAATGTGCGGATGTGGTGATTCATGATGCGTTAGTCAGTCCACAAATTATTGCCCTGATTAATCCTCATGCTGAACAAATTAATGCCGGAAAACGCCGGGGACGGCATTCATTAAAGCAAGATGAGACGACCCAAATTTTAATCGAACAGGCGCAGATTCATGCCGTTGTGGTGCGGTTAAAAGGCGGGGATCCGTTTGTATTTGGTCGCGGTGGGGAAGAGATGGAGGATTTAATTGCCGCTGGGGTGGCGGTAGAGGTGGTGCCTGGGGTAACCTCGGGAATTGCGGCCCCTGCTTATGCGGGAATTCCCCTGACTCATCGGGGATATAGTTCTTCGGTGACATTTGTTACGGGACATGAGACCGTGGGGAAATATCGACCCCAGGTGAATTGGCAGGCGATCGCCCAAGGTTCAGAAACCATCGCCGTCTATATGGGAGTGCATAATTTACCCTATATTACCCAAGAATTGCTCAGTGCAGGGCTCAGTCCAGACACCCCGATCGCCTTAATTCGCTGGGGGACTCGTCCCGATCAAGAAGAACTGATTGGCACCCTAGAAACCATTGTCCAACGGGTTGAAGAAAGTGGATTTGAGGCCCCGGCGATCGCAGTCATTGGTCAGGTAGTTAATTTACATTCCATTTTGTCCAGCAGTCGTCCCGCCGTTTTTGGGTAAAAAAATGCCTAAAAAAAAGGAATCGGGTTTCCCCTTTTTTTCGTTGTTTTGAGGGTTAATTTTCGATTCTTAAGGGTAAGGAGTTGCTATGATCTGCCCATTCTGGAAGTTCTTGCAACTCCAACTCCATCCAAAAGAGGCTCCCTTCGCCGATGCGACTGATGACATGGAGTTCTCCTCCCATCATTTCCACTAATTTTTTACTAATCGCCAGTCCCAGTCCGGTGCCTTCTGCCATCCGGCTTTTATCTCCAACCTGATGGAAGGGGAGAAAAATTTCGTTCATCATTTCCTCGGGAATGCCGATGCCTGTATCTTGAATTTCAAAGCGAATTTTTCGGGGGGTCAGATGTCCGATGTTCTGCGGTTCTGTTTTAATTTCCTCAGTGATCCCGTTGCTACTGGAGAGGGAGGGGCCACCCGGGAGGCGATCGCTATTGCACCACTGACCATTGACCGCATAACCCACTTTAAAGGTAACCCAACCGGAATCAGTAAACTTAATAGCATTTCCCAATAAATTAATTAAAATTTGCCGCAATCGTTTCTGATCCGTGTAAATTCCACTCGGTAGCGGGGTAATCCGCTCATAAGTAAACTCGATCCCCTTTTGTTTAGAACGCATATCAAATAGATCGCAAATTCCCTTAATAAACTGATGGAAATGAAATTCCTGGGCATCGATTTCTAATCGGCAAGCTTCGATTTTAGCAATATCCAGAATATCGGCGATTAACGTCATAAGATGTTCGCCACATTCATAAATTTTAGTCAGGTCAAGTCGTTGTTGTTCTGTGAGGTCTTCTTCTTCCAACATCAGTTGGGCATAGCCTAAAATGCCGTTTAATGGGGTTCGCAGTTCATGGCTCATATTGGCTAAAAATTCGCTTTTAGCACGGCTTGCCACTTCTGCCACTTCTTTGGCTTTTAACAGCTCGGCTTCGATATTATCGCAGTGTTCCGTGGTATTCTCTAGTAAGATTTCCAGGTCATTTTTTTCCTGCTTAAGCATTTCCACATCCCGGCGCAGGGTCTGGACCTCCAAAAGGAGTTGTTCTCTTGTTACTGTCTCTTCCCACATAGACTTAATCTCTTCTATTTGGCGATCGCGTGACATTTTTCGCTTTTACCCCGTTGTCCTCGCCTTGTTCAAGTCTTATAAAAGTTCTAGCAGTAAAGCTCCAGTTTAAGGTCACTTTAAAGTAGTTTTGAAGACTTGAAAGAGGGCTAGGGATTCAACTGAGGACAATCAGCCGATTTGACCCTTGAGCTACCCTTGTTACCGCAGTCCCTCTCGCCTACGGGATGGCAAGGGGTGTCAGGCCCCTTATAAAGACCCACTCCCCGGGATCTCTCCCTATTCCCATTCCAGTTCTAAAGACGGCATCAGTCGCTGTAAGTTCTTCAATGATTTTCCCTGCCACAAGAGATTTTTAGACCCTTTCACAATCAGATTCACATTCTTTTTCTGCCGAACCTTGATCACAAACTTCGAGAGTACATTGATCCCCGAGCTATTTAAAAATTCTAGGCCCTTGAGATTGAGGATCATCGTCCCAGGTTCTTGGTCGATCGCACTTTCGAGTAGTTGGATAATCGGGTCATATTCATCCATACCATTTAACCGGAGGGAACCCTGACAGTGTAAGGTTGAGGCTTCATTCTCATACCACAGGCGATAATCGTCAGTCTTAATTTCCATCATCAGTAGTCAGTCGTTAATAAGGGATCTCGGGTCAAGGGATAAGGAGTAAGAAGGTCAACTAGCCGATCCTAACCATAGTTTGCCCAGATTGGATGCTCTCCTCTCTCATTTTTCTCTAGTTGTAGTTGCTGCACTCACCGACTCTAACCGATTCTCGCAGAATCCTTTACTAAGTTAATAGTACGGGACAATGCCGGGATAGTGTTCAGTATAATTACCCCTTCAGTTCATTGGCAACACTAGCCCGACACCCAGTAAGCAGAGGCACTCACTGGGTGTCCCTCTCCAGAGCAATTGTCCCACCGGACAAATCATAGAATCAGATAGGGGTCATCAGGAGCGGAATATCAATGAGTCTATAATAAAAGCTGTACCATTGTGGTTACGGCGATCGCTTTTTGCTCCCCATTCATATCCTGAAATTTCCACCCCATCTTGGCGCCATAGTTGTTGATCATCGTCAGGAAACCCAATCCTGATCTGTTGCTGCCATCCTCCAGGGCATTGTTTTCCACTATCTTAATATAGAGTTCTAGGGGGTCCTCAGTAGTTAACTCCTGTAAAAATTCCTGAAACTCCCCCATTTTCTCCGGACTCATACTATTCGTCGTTACAAAAATAATTCTTTCAGAATTTAAGTGGAGTTGAATACTAATCGGATATCCCTGAGTCTCCACACTAAATTTCATAGCATTTTCTAGTAGCTCATTGGCAATATAGCTGACTGCACATTGGATTTCAGCTTTTTTATCCGGATATGAAGCGGTTTCATCACTGCTGGGAAAAAATGTGGCTAAATAGTCTGCCAGAAAATCTGCCGATAACCCATTGTTTCGCCATCGCTGTTTGAGGGGGATCGAAGCGGGAGAAAATCCCAAAATCAAATATTCCGTTCCCGAGGGCAAATTCTCAATGAAGTCTCCAAATATCTCAGTCATAAGTGGGTTTTAGCTAGACAGACGGGAATCCCCACACTAACCGAAGCGGTATATTGTGGGATGAAAGGCGCGGTGAGATGAGGATTCCACACGCTTGCCACCTCCCACGCTCAGGGCATTGAGCCGTGAGCGTGTGGATGACGAGACGAACCCCCTCTTTATTGTTTTGAAAAGCACTACCGACTATAAGTCAATATAATGAGGGAATTCTTCTTTGAACTAAATAAAGTTCAACTCCTTACGGAGTGGTTTTCTTCGTCAATGTTTGCCCAGGTTTTTATCAGCAACACTTGGACCTTAACTCCAGAGGTATGTTTAATTACTGACCGCAGTGTTCAATGCTAGAAAACGGTTTACCAAACCTGTACACTGAAGTGCCTATATATTCTGAGCAAACGTAGCGACCAAGAGCGTAACGAGCCACTGAGACTATTGACACGCTCCTTAATTTCTTAAGAAGCCCGCACTGTAACGGTATTCCGTTCAGTGCGTGGAGTTGTCACTGGCTAGATCAATGATTCCCAATTGGCAATTGGATTACAGTATAACAAGAAATAGAGCGGGTGGATTCTTCAGTGGATCTATTCTGAACAAGAATCAGCTCACCGATGGATGGAGACTCGTTTTAATTTCTGAACGCCGGTCAACTATTTCTTCGCCGAAATCGGGGCGATCGCCGTCTCAACAGAAACTGTTGACTCTCTCAGAATCGGCCAGATTGTCGGTGTCAAAGGGGTGATGAAATGTTCCAGCAGTTGGGGTATCTGTGCGATCGCGAACTTATCGGGATCATCAACCTTTTGGGTGAAGACAGTCCAGCCCATCGACTCAACCAGATGCCTGTATTGTATCCACAACTCATCCAATGCAGCAAGCTCCCCCTGATTGGCATTTTCAGAAGTAGGAGACTCTGAATTTCCCGGGCAACAGTCAACCCATCCGAGTCTCCCACTCCGCTTAAGCTGCGGATAATTCCCGCACAGGTTCCACCCCACGCACCCGACGCCCGACTGCTGCTGCCACCGGACCCAAACTCTGCACTAACTCTACCATCTCTGGAAGAGAAAGAGCCTGTCTGGCATCGGAAACCGACTGTTCCGGTTCTGGGTGACACTCAATAATCAACCCATCGGCACCCGCTGCCACCGCCGCCTTTGCCAATCCCGCCACCAATTCTCGCTTACCCGCTGCATGAGACGGATCCACCATTACTGGCAAATGGGTAATCTGTTTCAGGGCCACCACTGCCCCCAAATCCAGTATATTGCGAGTGAACGAATCGAAACTGCGGATCCCCCGTTCACAGAGAATCACATCCGGATTCCCATGACTGAGGATATATTCAGCGGCAAACACAAATTCTTCCAGGGTCGCTGCCAGTCCCCGCTTCAGCAACACAGGTTTACCCGCTTCCCCTAATGCTTTGAGCAAGTCGAAATTTTGCATATTCCGACTGCCCACTTGTAACAAATCCGCGTGGGCGACAATGCTTTCAATTTGATTAATCGACATCACTTCCGTCACCACGGGAATCCCATAGCGCTGACGCACTGCCGATAAAATAGTTAACCCCGCAGAACCCATGCCTTGAAACGAGTAAGGGGAGGTGCGGGGTTTGAAAACGCCACCGCGTAACATTTGGACTGGTGCATGGGCGAGGTGACGGGCGACGGTTTCCATTTGTTCGAGACTCTCTACCGCACAGGGACCGCCGATTATTA
>NZ_JAFLQW010000084.1 GCF_017313335.1 Phormidium pseudopriestleyi FRX01
CCTATTTAGGTAAATTTCCCAGTAGTTTCCTAAAAATGGCCTCTTTCTAAGACGCGATCGATACCCGGCGAGGTATCGTCGATTAAAGTTTGAATTTTATCAATCATCCGTTGAAAAACATCGAAATAGTATTGAGAAGCATCCAAAAAATCAGCGTAAGATTGACGGTATCTCCGTCTAGCTTCCGGGTTTTTATATTCTTGGCGGACATTTGCCGAAATGCGTCTAGATTTCCGAACGATTAACACATCATCAATTTCAGTTGCCGCAATTGAAACAGGAATCATATCCAGAAATTCACCAACAAGAAAGTACAATGAACTGGGTACTGCTATTTTTAAATCCCGGCTAGTCGCAACAGCTTCTTGAAACATGGGTTTGTCTAAATTAGTTTTGCATTCAACACAGACATATCCCAAATGAGACTCCAGCAGCTTACAATTGGTAAACTGGCTATCAAACGCTGTTTTTAAATACAGTTTTTTCCCCAAGATAAAATCTTGATTTTTGGTTCTTAAGAGAGGTTCTCCCCCCTGTCCAGGATTACCAAGAGAAGAAATAAAACTCAATCCAGAAAATGTATTTTTTGGGCCTATTTCAAAAGAATCATCTAATCCTGTTAAACTCCGGTAAATGAGTTGAGGGAGAAACTCTTCAAGAATTGAATTATCTAATTTGAGTTGTCCCTTTTGGCGATACAAAAAATTATCAGGACTATCAAAAATCAGATCGAGTTCGATGAACCGCTTGTATCGGTTGGTTGCTTCGACTAATCTTTCAACAGTATTGTCTTGAACCGAATCAATAGATTCTAGCTCTTGAATCCACTGCTGATATTGGTGTAGTGCTTCCTCCATGCGTTCCCGATCGCCTGCGGGTAATTTGTCGTTTTGCAAACAAGCCAGCAGTTTATCATGGTGAGGAGTTGGTAATTTTAACATGGCTGAATTTTGATTATTTGATAAAACTGTTTTCTGGGTTGGTTTGGCTGACATAGAGAGGCGATCGCTCTATTTCCGGAACCTTGGCGATCGCCTCCAACAACGCCCCTTTATTTTTCTCTGAAACCTGTTCCAATCCATTCTTCAGCGCTGCTTTGGCAATTTGTCTCACTCCCGCCTCCCAATCCCCTGCGGATAAAGTAGTATTAGCTTGAACTAGGTGCAATAAATCTTCACGAATCATCTTCCCAAATTTATTTTTAAATTGTCGCTGCTGAGTCAGAACCAATTCAAACTGACCCCCTAGGGTTGCCAGTTCAGAAATAATTTTAGCATTGTAAAAAGGAACGCCTAACACGGTGGATTCATACCCCACAACAAAGATAATCCGCGCTCCTGGTTTACAAACTCTTTTGATTTCCTTGAAAATTAAGGTTAAATCCAGACAATATTGAATCACTGTGAAAAATCTATTTCTCCGATTTGCCCGATTTGAGCCAATTTCAGATTTAGCAATTTCTAGTAAATTCCAGTTTAAAAACTCTACAGAATTTCGATAATTTTGATGATAGTTAAAAACATTAATGTAAGGAGGAGACGTTAAAATAAAATCAATGCTATCCGTGGTAACCGGAAGACATCGAGCATCCCCTAAATGGCTTTTAAGCGAATTTTCCGAGTTAGGAAAATCTCGAATCCATTGACAAATTGCAAAAAATGCAGTATTAATTTCTTGGATATTAATGGGCTGCTGAATATCTAAATCCAATAAAATGACCAAAGCATCTAAAATTGCCTGTTCTAACGGGGTTACTTCCTGATAAATTCTGCATAAACGGGTCTGAAACGCTGGAACTTCTAGGCGATCGCATTCTAATGTCTGAAATAACTCAGGTTGGGGGAACTGTTGCTGTAATTTGCCGGATACCGAGGTGATGATTCGATGGCGATCGCCCAGTCGGAGATTGATAAACTCATAGATCCGACTTAAAATCCAAGCTGCCGGATTTAACTCACATCCCACCGCTTTTAATCCCAAATAACCGCACTCATACAACACCGTTCCACTACCACAAAAGGGGTCCAGAACTGTAGCATCTCTCGGACAATAGGCGAGTAAAAGATTTTCCACCAATTGCGGCGAAAATTGTCCGCGCCAGGTAAACAGGTTGGTTCGGCGCTTGTCTTCTATATCTAAAAGGTGTTGAGAAATACCCTGATTAAATTCCTGCACCGCACTTGCCGAAAATTTGTTGCGGAGTCGGTTGGCGAAAAATGTACTCATTGCTGTGACTTTAAATGAATAGAAGGCGATCGCCGGGGGAGATACCTGAACATCCCCAGTCTATATCCTCATTTTCGCCAATTTTACCACTCAGTGGCCCCATTTGACGCTCCTAGGCGACCCATCCCTATTCTGAGCCTACATTCCGCAGGTAAAATAGGAGAGTATGGAATATTCTAAAACCATGACAGACATAGCATCCAGCATTATTGTACAGGATATTGACCACTGTGGCATAGTCTCGGGCATCGCCGAGCGATCGCCAGGGTATTCTCCACAAACAGTACATCATCCCGTGTAAAGATAGCCATATAGACTTGTTCTAAATCCGTTAAGCCCATCTGCAACGCACCCACTAAGCACTCGGCAACCGTCACCGATCCCACCACTGGCGTAATCCCAGACTCTAATCACTCAAATATTGGATCAACCTGATCGACAAAGCTAGGATTCCGTTCTACATTTTCATCATTCGCCTCGCAACACCTGACTTCGATGCTCATCCCCTTCCCGCCGAGTGCGTGAAACCCACTCTTGGGCATCTTCTCCCATCATTGGATAGGGAACCATTCCTTTTAAATCGCTCCGGCGACAATGGCGGTGGCTCCACTTCCCCCAGTTGGCGTTTTCCTCGGCGACGGATTATCTGCATGGCTTGGAAACCCAAATGGCGGCGACTCTCCCAGTATGGCGGGATGCACTTTATCTGGAGTTTCATCGCTGCTGTTAGACCACGGAGGGCGATCGCATCATGGCGGAGGCGAGGGTAAAATATGAGTGCGGTTGATGATTTATCCCGATAAAAGAGCAGGTGGTTTAGTCATGGTGGAACTTAATGGTTTAAATTATTGTAATTTTGGGGAGGTGTATGGGGTGTTAAAACAGTATCTCCCTCAAGTTCAGTTAACTTACGGTGTTAAGTCTTTGGGGGTCTTTGGTTCTTTTGTTCGGGGAGAGATGACGGATAGTAGTGATTTAGATGTTTTGGTTGAGTTTGAGGGGGCACCAACGTTCAGAAAATATATGGATTTAAAGTTTTTCTTAGAGGATTTATTTGGGCGGAAGGTGGATTTGGTTATTCAGGGAGATATTAAGGCTCAGATTCGAGAGAGGATTTTAAAAGAGGTGGTCTATGTCTCGTGATCTAGGGCTATATTTGCAGGATATTTGTGTTTGCATTGATAAAATAAAAGATTACATAGAGGGTATGGATTATTCCGAGTTTGTTCGAGATACAAAAACATTAGATGCAGTTGTTCATAATTTGCTGATTATTGGGGAGGCAACTAAACAGATTCCCGATTCTCTGAGGCAGCAATATACTGAAATTCCCTGGCGACAGGTGGCAGGTTTAAGGGATGTAATTGTCCATACTTATTTTATAGTTAATCCTCAAATAGTTTGGAATATTATTCATGTTGAGCTTGAACCATTATACAGAACTATCATGCTTATGCTAAATGATTAGAATCTAGTTAATTAATGAGGATATTATGATGAAATGCTACGAAAAATATAAAGATAGTGAGATTGAGTGGATAGGCTCTATATTGAAAAAGAGGTACAAACAATGAACTATGGCGATCGCATCACCCTAGAACCGGGCAAACGCACTGGTAAACCCTGTATTCGTGGAATGCGAATCACTGTTTATGATGTGCTCTATTATTTAGCCTCTGGCATGACCTACCCAGAAATCCTGGATGACTTTCCCTATCTTACCCAAGAAGATATCTGGGCTGGCCTAAGCTATGCCGCCGAGCGCGAACACTAAACCTTACTGGTGCAAATGGGGGTTAATCCAGACCTCGATAGAGCCGATCGCTGGAAAATTCAAAGTTGAGGCTGGTGAGGGTGATGCGATCGCCTGCCTCATAAATCGTGGTTTCCCAAGTGTCGGAAGCAGTGCGGCGACGGCATTCGACCCGCTGGCTGTCTTGGGAAATCAGCACATATTCTTCCAGACTGTCGAGGTTTTGGTAGTCGGTGAATTTGAGGTCTCGGTCAAAGGCTTCGGTGCTGCTTGAAAGCACTTCGGCGATGAATTTAGGATACCGTTTAATGTAGCGGTCTTGGCGATCGCGCGGATCACAGGTTACGAAGGCATCGGGGTAGTAATAAAACTCATCTTTGTAGTTGACTTTTACAGTGCTGCCGTAGAAGCGACTGGGTGAGTCGCCAAGGTGTTGATCAATCTCACTCAGGAGGTTTATTGCAATCCGTGAATGGCGATCGCTACCCCCTGCCATAGCATAAACAAGGCCATGTCGGTATTCGTGGCGGATGGGGTTTTGGCGATCGAGAGCGAGGTAGTCGGCAGGGCTGATATGGTGGGGAATGGCAATCATGGGGGTCTATTGGGTAAGCTACGAGACACCCGTTTGGGTGGGGTGGGAAACCCTACCCCCATTTTAAACCCAAATTCGGATTGGGTATAGTCTAAAATATAGAAAGCTGTTTGGCATCTCAATTGTGAAAACCCCTCAACCCACCGGGTTGTAGGGGGAGCTTTGAGCTTCCCAGGATGGCTCAGATTAAATGCTGAACAGTTTAGTCATCTAGTGGATGAGATTAGGGCTAAGTTATGACTCAAGAACTCGTAGATTTAAGAACAAGTATTTTAGAGGGACGGTATCCCGATGCTTTGGCAATCATTGATGAATTAGAAGGAATGAGTAAACAGGCAATTCTGAGGAATATTCAATCTTTTTTGTTAAAAATCTTAATTCATTTAATTAAAAACCAAGTTGAACAGCGATTGACGAATTCTTGGGCGACTTCAATTCGCAGTTCGTTACGAGAAATTCAGAAACTCAATTTAAAGGATAATAAAACTTCTTATTATGTGAAACAACATGAATGGCAGGAAATGCTAGAGGTGGAATTTGAGGAAGCGATTCGTGAGGCGAGTGAGGAAGTATTAGAGGGTGAGTATAGTCCTGATGAACTGTTAGAACGAATCAATCAAGAGGAGGCGATCGCCACGGCACAAAGTTTGCTCAATTTGACTTATCTCCATTCGGCTAAGGAATTACCCGCCATGATTGATGAAAGTTTAACCCGGTTAACCGGGGGAGAGGATTGGAGTGCTGGCAAGTGGCGGAAAAAATAGCTGATCAGGCGATCGGCTTTACCTTACAGATATAATCTAAGGAATACATCCTCCAGAGCAGGCGATCTCATGACCATTATCAAGGAATTAGATGATTTTCTCACCTCAAGTAAAGATGCTCAAGAAGTCAAAAGAGCTTTAGCTGCTCAAATGATTTTGACGGGAATATAGCGCGTCTAAATCATTCTGACAGAGAGATAGCGAAGATCGAGGTAAGTGCGTTCCGCACTTGCGGCGCCAACGCACTCCAAGGTTCTTGGGCTTGGATCCATTATCAAATTCATTTAGGGTCGCTATATCAGATTGTCGGTCGTCCTCAATCTGTCATGATGCTGCTAAAATGATTTAAAATTTCCATATATTTTCAAGCTTTAATTTAACTCGTTTAATCAGGGATTTTTCCCGCTCAATATCATAGCGCCGAGCCTGGTTATTAGTCATTAAAAGACTGGCCAATAAACCAAAAGATGATTGTGAGGAAAATAGTAAACGGTCACAATCCGCCAGCAAATATAAATCAACTAAAGCTTCAATGCCATTTTGAATTAAATCTTGACATTCATGATTTTGATGCAGTCGTTTTCCTGAAGGAGAAAACCACTTATTTGTTGAAATAACATTGATAAATTTTTCTTTAAATAAAGATAAAACCTCTTGAGAATCCGTTGCTAAACATATCTTATAGTTAGGGTGTTTGAACTTAACCGTCCTGACAATTGATTGGAGAGATGCTTCTATTTCTGACAAAGGAACCTTCATATCCGAGTAACGAATATGGACCCCAATCATATAATCTGAAAAGTATTCTTGTTTAAATTGCTCAACTTTTAACCGAATATCCTCTTTTAAGGTGAGGTTAGACTGTAAAACTAACTTGAGAATTTCCGGATTCGTTAGCTTGGCGAAATGACTATATTCTCCAGTAAATAAAGAGCGCATTTTATGAATTTTATGGGTATAAGCTGATAACACAATAATAGTTTCGGGATAATCCAAACGGGATACATCAAAAGACAGGTCTTTATCACAATTGAGACCTGACTCATTGAGTAAAGACCCCAAGGAACGATGCAGTTGATTCTGCCAAGGGGTAGGATAAATCGAATCAGTCACGGGTAACACTTCCACGGACTGTGCCACCGGACAATCGAAATAGCGAAAAAATAAGTTAGTTCCCGTATTAGAATAACTCCCATCCCGCCAATCAACCACCAACTGGCGACCACTGAACTGAGCATATAAAATTCCCGTTGCTACCGCTAAAACACGATTGCCAATACCGGACGTTCCTTTAACAACTATATAGTTTGCCATAGGGATAATGGATCAATTACCGCTATCTAAACACAGGAATCTTAACACAGTGGTTTAGTTTCGTCAAGAGCAACCTCGACCCAACACTATCCCTGTCAAACGTGAAATCCTACGCCCAACAATTGTTATCTTCTTGGGGATAACCTGTTAGATTAGGTGTGGTCCAGAATAGATCTTAGGGTGACAACACCTATTACAATGAGAAAACCCTATATAGCAGTCCTAAATTAGTCTGAGCCTAAAATTCAGGATTTGATAATTTATGTAATTCATTTAAGGCGATTAAGTGTTCAGTTAAGTTTTTTGCTGATGGTCAAATATTTACCTTACCCAAACTTTACTACTAGGGAGCTTGGCCACAACTGCTGCAAGGATTACTATATATCTAAAAGGCTTTGAAGAATACCCTGGTTAAATTCCTGCACCATACTCGCCGAAAATTTCTGGCGGAGTGGGTTGGCGAAAAATGTACTCATGGCTGTGACTTTAAATTAATAGAAGGCGATCGCCGGGGGGAGGTCCCTGAACATCCCCAGTCTATATTCCGATTTTCGCCAATTTTACCACCCAGTGGCCCCATCTGACCGTCCTGGGCGACCCATCCCTATTCTGAGAGGTCCTCCCGTTAAAATTACAGATACGCAATTTTAACGCTCAAATTAAAACAGCTTACTTAATTACCAATTGTCAACTTGAGAAACTGAGGCAAGCAGGCTAAGAATAGGGGTCAAACCCTCTTTAGCTGAGGAAAATTGTTACAAAATATTAAGTAAAGAGTGCGAATGTAAACGTGATGCTGCAAAATATCCGTATTTGCAAAATCCAGTCGAAGTCAAAAGTTTTTTTGTGAACCACCTTCCCTTAGAATACTGCTAGGGAGAAGTGGGGTAACTCAGGAAAAAGGGACTCAAACCCAAGCACTGAGTAAAAAAACCTAAAAACACAAAACCCGAGAAAGGTCTTGCAAAACCCAGATTAATATCTTATATATCTGGATACACACTCTCATTGTTGGAGGAAGTAGTTAATGAGTATCGTCACGAAGTCCATCGTGAATGCTGATGCTGAGGCTCGTTACCTGAGCCCGGGCGAATTAGATCGGATCAAGTCTTTCGTCACCACTGGTGAGCGCCGCGTTCGCATCGCCCAAATCATGAGCGAATCCCGCGAGCGTATCGTCAAGCAAGCTGGCGATCAACTGTTCCAGAAGCGTCCTGACGTAGTTTCTCCCGGTGGCAACGCCTACGGTGAAGAAATGACCGCCACCTGCCTGCGCGATTTGGACTACTACCTGCGTCTGATCAGCTATGGCATCGTTGCTGGCGACGTCACCCCGATTGAAGAAATCGGAATTGTCGGTGTTCGTGAAATGTACAAATCTCTCGGCACCCCGATTGAAGGCGTTGCAGAAGGCATCCGTGCCATGAAGAACGTAGCTGCTTCCTTGCTGTCTGCTGAAGATGCATCCGAAGCTGGCTCCTACTTCGACTATGTTATCGGTGCGATGCAGTAGAGCTGATCTCTACTTCATTCGTTTAAGGTAAATAATCACAGATCGCGCAGTTTAAGGAAACATAAAAAATGCAAGACGCAATTACTGCTGTTATCAATTCCTCTGACGTCCAAGGTAAGTACCTAGACAACTCCGCTCTTGACAAACTCAAGGGCTACTTCCAAACCGGCGAACTCCGCGTTCGTGCTGCAACCGCTATCAGCGCCAATGCAGCCATCATCGTTAAGGAAGCCGTTGCCAAGTCCCTGCTGTACTCGGATGTAACCCGTCCCGGTGGTAATATGTACACCACCCGTCGCTATGCAGCTTGCATTCGTGACCTCGACTACTACCTCCGTTATGCCACCTATGCGATGCTGGCGGCTGACCCCTCCATCCTCGACGAGCGCGTGCTCAATGGCTTGAAAGAAACCTACAATTCCTTGGGTGTGCCGATCGGTGCAACCGTCCAAGCAATCCAAGCCATGAAAGAAGTGACCGCCGGTTTGGTAGGTCCTGATGCCGGTAAAGAAATGGGCGTCTACTTCGACTACATCTGCTCTGGCTTGAGCTAAATGGTGAGTGTGGAGCCTGTAGAGCAGCGATTGAAAAATCATCGCTAACTCGGACAACGCTCTATTAACTCGACCTAGTTTTGAGGACAGGGAAGTCAAGAGTGAGTGTTAGCTCGTCAAAGGCTTGAGAAAAAATTTCGATGAGTTTTAACGAGCTAGTATTGACTCTGGACTCCCTGGCTTCAATTAAGATAGTTTTGTTCAGATCCAAATTTTTTCCACCGAAACAGGAGCAAGAAGCCCATGAGAATGTTCAAAGTGACGGCTTGCGTGCCAAGCCAAAGCCGGATTCGCACCCAGCGGGAATTACAAAATACATACTTTACCAAGCTCGTTCCTTACGACAACTGGTTTAAAGAACAGCAACGGATTATGAAAATGGGTGGCAAAATCATCAAAGTGCAGCTTGCCACTGGCAAACCCGGTATGAATACCGGCATATCTTAATTCTTACCGAAATTCGCCGTAAAGCCCCTGACTTCAGACATGGGGATATAAGGCGAGCTAAGTCTTGTCCATTCCATGATCAGATAAAATTGCGATAGGAATAACCATCTGCGTGTTGATTCAACCTAGTACGGAGCGATCCCG
>NZ_JAFLQW010000551.1 GCF_017313335.1 Phormidium pseudopriestleyi FRX01
AAGACCGCCTTTAGCTCTTTATCTGGATTGATTCTGACTTGCTGACAACCAAACATATTTTATTTACCTCCTGTGTCTATGATAGCATAGTAATAGACATTGCAACAGGATTTATGAAACAAGATTATTTAGTGGCAAACACCTCAATTACCTTGATTAACTATCATTTTGTTTGGATAGTTCGGCGGCGGAGAAAAGTTTTAGTAGGAGATATTGATTTGAGATTGAAGGAATTAATCAATCAGGCTGTAACAGAGATAGATTGCAAGGTGATTGCTGTAGAGAGTCATCTAGACCACGTACATTTATTCTTGCAGTCTAACCCTCTTATCGCCCCGAACCAGATTATTCACAAGGTAAAAGGATTTACTTCATTCAGATTAAGAAAGGAGTTTCCAGAACTAATGAAATTGCCTAGTATGTGGACTAGGAGTTATTTTTGTGGGACGGCAGGGGCAGTTTCTGGGGATACGATTAAGAGATATGTTACTCCTCAAAAAACTAAGTAATTGGTTAGCTCCGTACCTACGCTAACCCCCTTATATCCCACGGCTAAAGCATGTGGGTTTTACGGCGTTTTCTATAAATTAGGCGCAGTTAGACTATAGGAATCCTAAATCAGTTGTGGAATGCCCTCACCCCCAACCCCCTTCGACCCCCTTCGACCCCCTTCGACCCCCTTCGACCCCCTTCGACTGGCTCAGGGCTCAGGGCTCAGGGCTCAGGGCTCAGGGCTCAGGGCTCAGGACAGGCCTCTCCCAAAGGGGGAGAGGGGAGCAGGAGAGGGCATAAATCATTTAGGATTGCTATATATCCGATCCTTTATCAGTTGTGGAATGCCCTCACCCCCAACATAAGGCGGCCCAAAGGGGGAGAGGGGAGCAGGAGAGGGCATAAATCATTTAGGATTGCTATAAATCGGTAAATCCAGCAGCGGTGACCCCGACGGACATTAATTTCCTTATTTTAAAGACGCTCTCTCATATTTTATTGTTAAATCATACTGGGGTTTACGTTAAAAAAATTAACAAAATTCACCGCATAACTAAACGGAAAAGCAGCCCAAACCAACCGCAGTTGGGACATCCACCCAAAATGCTTGGATTCGGGTTTGACAAGGGAATGACTGTTTTTTTCTACGATGGGATCCGGTGGAGTCTGTTAATCTGTCTCGACGGATCGGACAAGGCGATCGCCACTCTGCTTAGGGAGAGTAGATATTTTAGGGCCAGACTGGATTAAGCGGCCCGAGCAGAAAAGCGTTATAATATCGCCGTTGACACCCAAGAACGTTGAAATCATCTGCTCATCAATATAATAACCCTCCAACTCCTATGATTTTGAACGTTTATGTCATCACTCCCTCAAAAACTGTGTGGAATGCTTCGAGTTCCGAGGTGATTTTGCCCACAACTACGGGTAAAGTCGGGATTTTATGTGGTCATGTAGCGATGGTTACCTTTATTAAAGTCGGGGTCATGAAAATCCGCTATCAACAAACTTGGATTCCGATTTTTGTACAGGCAGGATTTGCCGAAATTGAAGGGGATATTGTGACCGTTTTAGTGAATGATGCCGAACGGGGCGATCGCATTGATCCAGAACTGGCTCACCTCGAATTAGAAACAGCGCAGGAACAGTTAAATCAGGCTACAAATCCCCTAGAAAAAATCCGCGCTCAACTGTTTCTCGAACAAGCTCGCGCCCGGGATACTGCTGCCCGTGAGTTCCCTCGTTCATTACAACTCGATATCCCAGATCCGATGGATATCAAAAAGGCCGCTGTTTCCGCTTCAAAGGTGATTGAACATTTATAAATAGGGTCAAAAACTGACAGACAAACCGAATATATAGGGCGTCTAAATCGGGAGCATCTCAATTTTTAAAAGAGACCTAACCCCCCAGCCCCCCTCCCTTCAAGGGAAGGGGGAGAAAGAGGTCATAGGGGGAGAAAGAGGTCATCGGTTTTTAGGCAAAATTGAGATGCTCCCTCTAAATCAGTCTGACAATTCTCAGAGGAGTGGGAGCATCTTGCTCCCTTGCTCCCACAGCTTTAGCAAGATGCTCGCACTCCTTGTTTCGGGAACCCGGATAATTCTGGATTGAGTCTCATCCAGATTTTCGCCAAAATTGGCCCAATTTTCTACGGGAATGAGTGCGTTTCCCCAAGGCGATCGCCGCTGAACCAGTAACCACTAGCATTGCGCCAATTACGGCTAAAACTGTTAATTGTTCTGGGGCGATCGGCAGGGGAATTCCCAGGGAAATCACCCAGACAGAAACTAACGTTACAATCGGCGTTGTCGCCAGAATCGCACTGACTTTGGAAGCATCCCAATGGGCTAAAGATTCGGCAAAAGCGCCGTAGGCTACTACGGTATTTAACCCACAAAAAATCAACATTCCCCACTCTAATGGAGTCAGAGTTAATAGTTGGCTGGGGCTAGAAAAAGGCAGGAATAACAAAGTACAAATTCCATATAACAACAGCATGATATTAGAAGAAGATAACTGTTGTAAGAGTTGTTTTTGCGCCAAGGCATAAACCGCCCAAGCTACTGCGGCTACTACCAAAATAATATTGCCGATTAAATAAGTCCGAGGGGCGGCTAGGACGGTTTGTAATTGTTCGTGAAAAAACACCACAAAGCCCAGGGTTAAAATGCCCAATCCTGACCATTGGTGCAGGGTATAGCGTTCTTTGAAAATGGCGATCGCCCCTAATCCCATTAACACCGGCGCTAACTGAATAAATACTTGAGCATTGGCGGGAGAAGTTAGGGCCAATCCTTGTAAATATAGGGCATAATTCACCGCTAAAAAGCCTGTGGCGATCGCCAGTAACTTCCAGGAGATTCCTCGCAGTTTTTCCAGAGAGGGAAGTTGCTGGCGCATCCCTAAAACGCCGAATAATATCCCAAATGACAAGGAAAACCGAAACCAAGTTACGGTGTAAACATCAAGGGCCTGAACAGATACTTTCAGGGCGATCGGTAGCACTCCCCATAAGAACACCGTCACCAGGCATAAAGCCAAACCCAACCGCCAACGCCCGGAACTCTCATGGAGTTTCATCGGTTGTTTAGTCCGTAGGGGAGTGGGTTGATTTTCTAAACTCATTACGTTGATTTAAAAAGGGGAAAAGGATGTCACTTTTCTATTATGCAACATTTTTCCTTCATCCATCATCCCTGATTCTTCATCCTTTCCCCAATAAATCGAGTAACTCGGCTTCCGAGAGTTGTTTAATGCCTAACTCTTGGGCTTTTTTTAGCTTAGAACCGGCATCTTCCCCGAGGAGTAAATAATCGGTTTTTGCACTAACTGACCCGGTAACTTTCCCTCCAGCATTTTGAATTAAAGCCTTGGCGTCATCACGTTTGAGAGTGGGAAGAGTTCCGGTAATGACAAAAGTTTTTCCGGCAAAGATAGCGGGAGATTGACTCGAAGTTTTTTCAGAAACTGGTGTGGCAGCAAATTGTAAACCAGAAGTTTTGAGACGGTCAATTAAGGTTTGATTAGCTGGAACTTGGAACCAGTCGGCGACAGAATTAGCGATTTCTGCACCAATCCCATAAACACTTTCAATTTGGGCAGCAGATGCGGTAGAGAGTTGGTCAACGGTGGGGAATTTTTCGGTTAATAATTGGGCGTTGACACTGCCGACGTGACGGATGCCTAATCCATAGAGGACGCGGGACCAAGGTTTTTGGGTGGATTGCGCGATCGCCTCGACTAATTTCTGGGCGGATTTTTTGCCGAATCGGTCTAATTGAGCTAACGTTTCTATATCCAGTTCGTAGAGTTCTGCCACAGAATTGACTAATTGGCGATCGACAAACTGCTGGACGAGTTTTTCTCCTAATCCGTTAATATCTAAAGCATCGCGACTCCCCCAATGAATGAGGGCACCACGCAAAATTGCGGGACAAGAGAGATTGATACAGCGAGTGACTGCTTCCGAGGGGGGTTTAACCACAGGTTGTCCGCATTCGGGACAGTGGGTAGGCATTTGGAAGCGTTGAGCACCTTCAGGGCGTAATTCTGACAGAATCCGGACGACTTCGGGGATGATTTCTCCGGCTTTTCTGACGATCGCAGTATCACCGATATGGAGGTCTAATTCTGCGAGGCGATCGCTATTATGTAAAGAGGCGCGAGAGACAGTTGTTCCCGCTAATTGTACCGGGGTTAATTCCGCAACGGGAGTTAAGGCCCCCGTGCGTCCTACCTGCACTGTAACCGCTTCAATTTGGGTCGGGGCTTCTTCTGCGGGATATTTGAGTGCGATCGCCCACCGGGGGAATTTTTGAGTAAATCCGAGTTGTTTTTGCAGGGCGATGGTATTAATTTTCACCACCACGCCATCGGTCATATAAGGCAAATCTTTCCGTCTTACATCCCATTCATTATAATAGGATTCAACCGCCTCCAGGGATTGACATAAGGTGCGGTTGGGGTTGACTTTAAACCCCATTTCTTGTAGGAGTTCCAAGGATTGCGATTGGGTATGGGCGATGTCATCATCATCCACACCGGGAATCTGCAAGGTATAAGCAAAAAAGTCTAATCGCCGTTGGGCAACAATCCGCGAATCCAAGTGTCGCAAAGTCCCCGCTGCCGCATTCCGGGGATTGGCTAATTCGGCTTCCCCAGATTGCGATCGCTCTTGATTCATTTTAGCAAAGACTTCTAATCCTAAAAAGGCTTCGCCGCGCACTTCGACCAAAGGGGGAGGGTTCTCTAAATTTAACCGTAAAGGAATGGCGCGAATGGTTCTAACATTTTGGGTAATTTCTTCTCCTTCTATGCCATCGCCTCGGGTTGCACCCCGGACTAATAAGCCATTTTTGTAGGTTAATGCTAAGGCTGAACCATCAATTTTTAATTCGGTGACATATTCAAAATTAGGGGTGGAAACGATGCGTTGCCAGCGGTCCTGCCATTGGGAAAATTCTTCTAAATTAAAGGCATTTTCTAAGCTGTACAGGGGAATGTTATGACGGACGGTTTGAAATTGGGTTGCGGGTTTTTCTCCAACGCGCTGGGTGGGACTGTCGGGGGTGATGAATTGGGGATGTTCTTGTTCGAGTTGTTGCAATTCTCGATAGAGGCGATCGTAAACGCTATCCTCCATGATGGGATTGTCTAGGACATAGTAAGCATAGCTGGCTTTTTGGATTTGTTGGCGGAGTTGTTCGATTCTCTGTTGCAGTTCTAGGGTTGGTTCTGGCATGGGTTTTGTAGGATTGATTGTTTTTGAGTTGGGGTTGGGAGATAAGAAACGACTGAAGTCGTTACTACGAACTCAGATAAGAAACGACTGAAGTCGTTACTACGAACAGGGAGGGGATTTGATAGGGTTATTCTCGCGTTGTTAGATGTCCATCTTCCATTTTTAGGATGCGATCGGCATAATGTTCGATGCGGGGGTCGTGGGTGACGATCGCCACTGCTTTTTGATGGGTTTGGGCAACGTTACTTAATAGCTGGATGACCGATTGTCCAGTTTGATAGTCTAAACTGCCGGTGGGTTCATCGGCTAAGAGTAACGGGGGGTCGTTGGCGAGGGCGCGGGCGATCGCCACCCGTTGTTTTTCCCCGCCACTTAAGGCGGGGGGGAAGAAATTGGCGCGATGGGAGATGTTTAATTCGTCTAATAAAAAATTAGCCCGTTGATGGGCGGATACTCCAGATTTTCCGGCTAAATTTAAAATCAGTTTAACATTTTCTAGGACGGTTAGAAAATTGAGTAGGCGGAAGGTTTGAAAGATGAATCCAATGTTTTTTAATCTAAATTCGGTGACTTCGGTTTGTCTCAAGCCGGTGACTTCGCAATCGAGAATTTTGATAGTGCCTTCTGTGGGTTTTCCCATACAGCCCAACAAGGAGAGGAGTGTAGTTTTGCCACTGCCATTGGGTCCGCTAATTAGGACGATTTCCCCGGCTTTTAACTCTAAACTAACATCTTCAACAGCTTGCACTAAGTTCAGATTTTTTTGTCCATACATTTTGTACAGATGTTCGGCTTTCAAGATAGAATGATTGGACATGATTAAGCTCTAAAGACTTCGGCGGGATAGATGTTTTTCAAGGTTCTAATCGGGGCCAAGGTGCCAATCGCTCCCAGGATTAAGCACCCAACTAATATTCCAGCCGCATCCTGCCAGGTGAAGACAAATAATAAGGACGGAATGACTTCAGCCAGCAAGGGGGCAAAGGTAATATCCACAATTAATCCCAGGGAAAAGCCCAATAATGCGGCTAACATGGATTGTTTTAAGACGAGAGTTATTAAGAAGTTTTGGGATGCACCGACGGCTTTTAACATGGCATAGTCTTCGCGTTTTTCGAGAACCGAGGTGTACATCATCAGGACAATTACTGTTCCTCCGGTAATTGCGCCAAACGAGACGATAGTCCAGAGAATGGGCAGGATGCCGATTTCCATTTCTTCTACATTGTTTTCAGCAAACTGCTGTTTAGGAATAAAGACTAAATCGGGGAATTTGGCTTCTAAGCGGGAGATGATTTCAGGGGAATCCGAGTCGAGATTGAGAAGGAAAAAGCTCCGGACATTCCGTAATCCGAGTAAGCGCGGGATTTCATCAAGGCGAGTAAAGGCAAATTGGCCGACGATTAAATTCGTGCCTCGGCTAATTCCGACAATTTTAAAGGGATAGCCTTGCAGGGAGAGAGAATCGCCGAGTTTTAGGTTATGGGTGGCGGTAAAAGCTCGGTCTAAAATAATTTCCTGGGGTTGGAGATTGGAGGTTCCAGAACTGATTTCCGGTGCGCCGATTTGACTTTCCGAGTCAAATCCGAAGATATATAAGGTAATCGTTTTATCGGGAAATTCAGCGGGGGCGATCGTCCGCAGGAGCCCATCGACACTTTTAACCCCCTCCACTTGGCGCAGGGAATTGCCAAGGGTTTCGGGTAAAAATGAAGAGGTTTTAATTAAATTTCGGGTATTACGTTGACTGACCCAAACCTCAGCTTGAGTGTGTAAAACATAACTTTTTGAGCCAAATTTTACTCCTTGGTAAACCCCGAGTAAAAAGAGCATCAGCATGACGCTAAAAGCAATCCCCAGAACGGCGATCGCAAAGCGTCCTTTCGCTTCCCAAATCATTCGCCAAGCAACGGGAACCATAAGCTAGTATCCTAATCCAATCGATGAAGTGTTCTTTTTCACCAGTGAAGGCTATCATAACGCGATCGCCTCAGAAATCTGACTCCCTCCCCCTTCAACCTCCCTTGTCCCTCCTTTAAACCCAGGACAGTCTGTCTGACTCCGACCCCAACCCTCCTCAGATCGCCCCGAAATTGAGGGATTGACAGGAATTCAAAATCATGCTTTGACCGGGGATCGCCGCAAACCATTCCGGTATAGCCCAAATCAATCCCAAATTTCCGGTCGGGAAACGGGTTACAATAAACTTAGCTTGCCTAAATCAAAACATTACATTTACGCGAAAGATTTTATCTGTGGAATTGCCAGAAAACGCCGCACAACAATCGTTTGAGTTCGACTCGATAGAGGAGGCCCTTGCTGAAATTGGAGCAGGACGGTCCATTATCGTGGTCGATGATGAAAACCGGGAAAATGAAGGGGATCTGATCTGTGCGGCTGAGTTTGTGACACCGGAAATCGTGAATTTCATGGCGGTGCATGGTCGCGGGTTAATTTGTCTGGCGATGACCGGCGATCGCCTGGATCAGCTTGACCTCCCCTTAATGGTAACCACCAACACCGACACCAACCAAACCGCCTTCACCGTCAGTATTGATGCCTCGCCTCAGCAAGGAGTCACCACGGGCATTTCTGCCGAGGACCGCGCCCGCACCATCCAGATTGCCATTAATCCCAACACCAAACCCAAGGATTTGCGCCGTCCCGGTCATATTTTTCCCTTGCGGGCCACATCTGGAGGGGTCCTGAAACGGGCAGGCCATACAGAAGCTGCCGTAGACTTGAGTCAACTTGCCGGACTCTATCCTGCCGGGGTGATCTGCGAAATTCAGAATCCCGATGGTTCAATGGCGCGATTGCCCGAACTCATCAAATATGCCGCCAAATATAACCTGAAGATGATCAGCATTGCTGATTTAATCGCTTATCGCCTCCAACATGAGCGGTTTGTGATTCGGGAAACTGTGGCGGCATTACCCACAGAATTCGGCCAGTTCCAAATCTACGGCTATCGCAATGCCCTGGACAATACAGACCATGTGGCGATCGTCAAGGGAAACCCCGCCAATTTTATCGATAAAGCGGTGATGGTGCGGGTCCATTCGGAATGCTTGACCGGGGATGCCCTCGGTTCCCTGCGCTGTGACTGCCGAATGCAACTCCAAGCTGCCCTAAAAATGATTGAAAATGCTGGAGAGGGCGTGGTGGTGTACCTGCGTCAGGAAGGCCGGGGAATTGGCCTGATTAATAAACTCAAGGCTTATTCCCTGCAAGATATGGGCTTGGATACGGTAGAAGCCAATGAGCGCTTAGGCTTTCCTGCGGATTTGCGAAACTATGGCGTAGGGGCGCAAATTCTCAATGATTTGGGGGTGACCAAAATCCGCCTGATTACCAATAATCCGCGCAAAATCGCGGGATTAAAGGGATATGGCTTAGAAATGGCCGATCGCGTTCCCTTGCTGATTGAGTCCAATCCGTTTAATTGCACCTATTTGGCAACCAAGGCGGAAAAATTAGGGCATATGCTCTTACAAACCTATTTGGTCACCGTGGCAATCCACTGGCAAGAACCGGATCGGGAAGAGGCTCCTGCGGCCCAAGTCCAAGCCTGGTATCAACATTTAGGAAAAATCCGTGAACTCGCCGCCGAACATCATCTGGTCCTGCAAGAGGAAAAACGCCCCGTCACCGTGGCCTTATTTGGCAAACCCCAGTTAACCTTTCACCTAGGATTTGACCAAGCTCATTTAGCCACGACGGATTGGTTTACCCATGCGGAACATCCTTATGTCCAGGCCACATTTCGGATTCTCGATCGCCTCATCCTCTGGGCTGATATTGAGCAACTCCAGTTTCTCGTTTCTACCGGCGTTGATCCCCTGACGAATCTCGGGGTGCAACTCCAACGCCAATCTTTCCCTTTGAGCAAAATGCCTTCGCAACTGTGCGATAGCTTACAGTCACAAGTGATCTATTGCTTTAAGGAGTAAGGGTAAAAGTATAGCCCTGTCAAGGTGGTAAATTTAATTAGGGAACTCCAAAAAATAAAATAGCAATTGTAGGGTGGTGAAGCCACCGAACAGAAGGTGGGCATTGCCCACCCTACTCCCTCCGGTCCCCTCCCCTTGGCAAGGGGAGGGTTAGGGTGGGGTCATCATGACGTGCGATCGCACGTCCCGAGGAATCGGTGGGTGGAGTGTCCACGCGCAAGCGCGATCGCACTTGTTGCGCGTAGAAAGAGGTTGGCACCCGCCTCCATACAGGCGCGATCGCATCCAGTGAGTGCGTAACTCAGGCGATCGCGCCTGTATGGAGGACCCCACCCTAACCCTCCCCTTGCCAAGGGGAGGGGACCGGAGGTGGAGTGACCAAACCCCTACATGAAACTTAGGTATTTTTGCTACAATTAGAGGGAGTGAACTTTCAGAATTTTCTGGGGTTGATTAAGCGGACTTCAAAAATTTTATCCTCGCCGTGAATCAGCAGATGAGGGGAATCTCTTGATTTCAAGGCCAGTAGCCTATTAAAATTGATTAAGATTTGAGGGAAAATGCAAGTTTTCTTGTGATTTTAAAATTATAAGTTTTTGAGTTTACTTCCTTTATTCCCCCGTAAATAGTTTCAATGGTGCGACCTATACCCCGATCGCCAGTTTTCTCCTATAGCGCTGCTGTAGTAACTGTCGTGATTGCCTTACTCCTGACCCTCGCCTTCAAACCCA
>NZ_JAFLQW010000315.1 GCF_017313335.1 Phormidium pseudopriestleyi FRX01
GGACTCTCTAATCGAATTCGCTGGTCTGATGACGCATTGAATGCCAATTGGGACGATATTTTTACCCAAGCTGAAACTTCACAAAACGTCTCGGACCCAGAAGAATTTTTTAAAGCATTATTTGGGGAAGGGAATTGGATTCAATGGGAAGATGGTACTGCTATTTCCTGGGATGAATTATTTGGACTCTCCAATCGGATTCGCTGGTCCTCCGAACCCGAACTGTTCTGGGATAGTTTATTTGGAATGTCCAATCGGATTCGCTGGTCCGAAGACCCGGTATTGTTCTGGGATACCTTATTTGGAATGTCCAATCGAGTCCGGTGGATGGAAGATTCTGAACTCAGTTGGGACTGGACGGAATTATTTGGACTCTCCAATCGGATTCGCTGGTCCGAAGATGCAGGGTTATTTTTAGAAGACTTATTTGGACTGTCTAATCGGATTCGCTGGTCCGACGATCGCCCCATTGATTGGACTGAATTAGTCAGCAACCTCCATGAAATATTGGCCGCCGAACCGGGCGATCGGGCCGAACTCTGGGAAACTTGGTATGGGGGAGAAAATTCCCTGATTTGGTCAGGCGATAATGTCCCCGTATCTTGGCAGGAATTAGGGGCAGTAGTTCCCGATATTGACTGGTCCAAAACCCTCGATGAATCTTGGAGTTGGAAACAGTTATTCGGACTTTCCAATCGGATTCGCTGGTCCGAAGATGCACCGCCACCCCCCTATCATCCACCGGGAATGCATGGCACCGCCGTTGCCGGAGTCGCCGGGGCCGCTGGCACCCAACATGAAGGCGTCAGTGGGGGTGCACCGGATGCAGATTTGGCGGCAATTCGACTGACTGCGGACAAAGTGACCGATGAAATGATTGCCACTGCCATCTCTCACGCCCATCATGGCATTGATATTTATAACAACAGTTGGAAACCCGCCGATACCTTTGTCTCTCCGGGATTAAGTTTAGCAGCATTGGAAAATAATGCTTTGCAAGGGCGCGATGGATTGGGGAATGTGATGATCTTTGCTGCGGGAAATGATGGATGGGATGGCGGCAACGTGAATTATAATCCCTTTGCTAACTCGCGCTATGTGATTCCCGTAGCGGCGATCGACTATCAAGGACAACAATCCTGGTATAGCGAACCCGGTGCCTCACTTCTCGTTTCCGCCTATTCCAGTTCCGCCTATCGCGATCGCACCAGCGTCGGGATTACCACCACCGATTTAGTCGGAGAACAGGGATATAGTGACGGCAACTATACCGATCGCTTTGGCGGAACCTCCTCTGCCGCACCTTTAGTCTCCGGCATCGTCGCCTTAATGTTAGAAGCGAATCCCAATCTCACCTGGCGCGATGTCCAACATATCTTAGTAGAAACCGCCCAGAAAAATGACCCCAACCATCGCGATTGGGTGCAAAACAGCGCAGGTTTGTGGGTGAATCATAACTATGGATTTGGTGCAGTGGATGCCACCCTCGTCACACAAGCGGCGATGAACTGGGAGGTTGTCCAACCAGAAATCAGCATTACCTCCGGGGCGATCGATATTGTAGGACGGGATGCTGAGGGAAACATTGACCACACAATCCTAGACCGTTTACCCAAAAACAACACCACTGGGGTAGAAATCCCCGACTTTGATGCCACTGGAATTACCGATTCCGTAACCATTTTGGAAGACATTAAAATTGAGAAAATTGAAATCGTCTTCGATGCCAAAGGGTTGTATCGGGGTGACTTAGAAATTGTCTTAATTGCCCCGGATGGTACCGAATCCGTCCTAGCACAACCGCGCTTTGATGATGGAACCGGATATGAGAATTGGGTATTTACCTCAACGCGACATTGGGGCGAATCTTCCCTCGGCGAATGGCAACTAAGGGTCCGAGATTTGATGAGTGGAGATGTTGGAACATGGAACGGATGGAAACTGAACTTTTATGGGACAGAAAATGATGCCACCACCGTCAGCGTCACTGCCACCGATGCCGATGCCACAGAAGACGGCAATGCCGGACAACTGGTATTTACCCGCGACGGAGGAGATATTAGTAAAGCATTAATGGCGCGGTATGCTATTGCTGGAACTGCTACCAATGGCACGGATTATCAAGAATTAACTGGAACGGTAATTTTTGAACCGGGTCAGACCAAAGTGACAAGGGGAGTCGTCCCCTTCCACGATTACGAATTAGAAGGGAATGAGACCGTTGAAATTAGCTTAATCGATGGGATTGGGTACAGTTTGGGGACAGAAATTAGCGATACCGTTACGATTGGAGACAGCACCATCACCGACTGGTATGGACCCTTTGTGTATGTCAATTCTGCCAACGGACATCTGTATCTGTTAAGCGAACCGGATACCTGGTTAGGCGCACAAAACCAAGCAGAAGCACTAGGTGGAAATCTGGTTTCCATTAACAGTGCTGACGCACAGCAGTGGATTGTAGATACCTTTGGCACCCAACAAGTCTTTCATATTGGCTTAACAGATAGTGAAATATATGGTGCTGAAGAGGGTATTTTTAAATGGGTAAATGGCGACCCGCTAATCTACGAAAACTGGAAAGAATGCGAACCAAATAATACTCCGTTTCTCCCAGAAGGTGAAGACTTTAGCGTTATCAATCAGCACGTAGATGGGAAATGGAATGACCGCACTTATATCGGAAACTTCCCCGGCATCATCGAAATTGACCCGGCACAACTTGAGCAACCCATTGTCAATATCATGGTCACGGATTCCCTAGCGGGAGAAGAAGGCAATGCCGGACAAATCGTGATTCAGCGCATTGGCAAGGTAGACCAAAACTTGAGCGTGAATTACACTTTCGGCGGTGATGTGACCAATGGCAGCGATGTTCAAACCTTAAGCGGCAACATCATCATTCCAGCCGGTCAAACTTTAGTAACCCTGCCGATAATTGCCCTTCCGGATGATGAAATCGAAGCCAACGAAACCCTCGTGGTTAACTTAACGGAGGGCGACTATGAAATCGGCACCCAACCCAGCGGTCACGTCATCATCACCGACCAAAATCCCATCAATCGGATTGCGAATGAAGTGATTGGACGGAATGTTTTCGGATTCCAGATGTGGACCGATCGCTGGCAAAATGGCGAAACCTTAGAGCAACTACGTCCAGCAATTATTCAATCGGCAGTTGATGGACAAGGTAACAACCAATCCGAACTAAAGATAGCCGAATTTTATCAAGAACTTTTAGTACGAGAAGCCGAAACAACAGAGATTGATTACTGGCGATCGCGCTTAGAAACAGACGCCACCCTGTCACAAGTGCGTCAAGAATTAGAAGGCGCAGAATTTATCGATACCACCCATTACGTTTACACCAATCCCACCACTGGAAATCGCTATTTCCTGACTACACCCGACACTTGGCTAGGCGCACAAGAACAAGCGGAAACACTAGGCGGCAACCTTGTCACTATTGACACTGATGCTGAGAATCAATGGCTGTTTGATACGTTTGGCAGTGGTCGAATGTGGATTGGGTTAAATGATAGCCCGATTTATGGAAATACTGAGGGAAATTATCAGTGGTTAGGTGGAGAGACGATCGCCGACGCTAGTTGGTGGAACGCCGCGACTGATAATGTTCTCCACACTTCAGAAGGGGAAGACTTCACTGAAACTAATTTTGCTGGGACACCTGGATTATGGAACGATATACCGAGTCAACAGAATTTCCTCGGTCGAGGCATCGTTGAAATTTCCTACGCTCCCAGCTACAACTGGACATGGACGCAATTCGGCGAAGACCTCCACACAGGGGATAATTCCGTGCGACTCGCGAGTCTTTCCAACACCGAGAATGCTCGCGATCAGTTCGTGGCGAATCTCATCAACGTTGAAACCTTAGATTTTGATAATTTCGCCCATGACGATACTCCCAACACCTTAAACTTCGGTAACACTACCGCAACTTTATCTGGCGACCTGAAAGTTCAGACCCTTCCTACCGGAACCAATGGCGGTATGTTCCCCACTTCCGGAGATAACTATCTTCTCAGCAGCAATGACGACAGCTTCACCATCGATTTCAACAGTCCTCAATCTGCCTTTGGTTTCACTGTGACCGATGCTGAAGGAGACCCATTTGTCCTCACCCTGCACCGAGAAGATGGCACAACCAGCGAGTTAACTATCCCGGTTACTGCAAGTTGGCCTGCGAATTCCGGTTCGGCATTGTTTTTTGGAGTTACAGATACCGATACCCCCTTCACTGGTGTGACCGTTCGCAAACCAGCGGATACCGAACGGATCGGAGTAGATGACCTAATTATCGGACAGGTGAATCCGAATCATATATCTACACCCACACCACCCAATCAAACTCTGAATCTGACCTATACCGAAGACACGCCTCTCAACCTCAGCGATTATTTTTTTAATATTTAATGGTAAAATCAAGCCAGTGTAAACCGCCGCTCAATCCATGACCCGATTTATTCATGACCAATTTGCCAAACAATATTTAGAAGAAATGCTCAGTCCATTTGGAACCGTAGAAACTGGGAAAACTATCGCCGCTGAAGTCC
>NZ_JAFLQW010000052.1 GCF_017313335.1 Phormidium pseudopriestleyi FRX01
CCCCGGACGGATAAATCTCGCTTCCAACTAGAATTTGATTGGACCGGAACCGGGGACCCTTCGGCTTATTTATCCGTCCCTGCGGCGATTCAGTTTATGGGGTCCCTGCTTCCTGGGGGGTGGCCTGAATTAATGTCAAGAAACCATCAGCTAGTGTTGTCTGCAAGGCAGATGCTGTGCGAAACCCTGGGAGTCGAAATCCCAGCGCCCTCAGACTTAATTGGATCAATGGCTTGTATTCCGATTACCGATGGATCCGCTGACGAATTACATGATGAACTGTTCGATCGCCATCAGATTGAATTACAGGTGATGCCTTGGCCGAAATCACCCCACCGGGTCATCCGAATTTCGGCTCAGATTTACAATACTTTCGAGCAATATCAAGAGTTGGCGGCAGTGTTGCAGTAGGTGCTAGGGTAAAAACATTTCTTCTGCAAACTGTTGAAACTGGTCTTGTCGCCATTTGACATCGAGATTGCGATCGCTTTTTACCTCTAGAACTCGAATACCCGACCGGGGTAATGGGTTTAACAGCGATTCTAATTGATGCCAAGAGTCAATCATCTGATGTTCGATATCATAGCCAGCACATAACCGGGCAAAATTGATGTTTTGCGGAGTTGCAAAAAACTCGGTGAACGGCGGGTCAAATTTGGCAATGGGTAACATTCCAAAGATGCCACCGCCGTTATTATTGATTAAAATTATTGTTAAATGACCTTGAAAATATTGGCGGATTAAAAACCCATTTGTGTCATGTAATAGGGCTAAATCTCCGGTTAACATGACGCTACTTTGATGACGATGGGCGATACCTAATGCAGTGGATAATGTTCCGTCAATGCCATTTGCGCCTCGGTTGACGAAGGGTTGGATATGGCGGTTGCCCGGTTTCCAGAAATATTCCATATCTCGGACGGGCATACTATTAGCAATAAATAGGGGGGTTTCTGGAGGTAAATGTTGGGAAATCAGCCAGACGACTTTGGGCTCGATGAGGTCGGAAATGGATGCCATTGTGGTATCAATTGCCTCCCGAGTATGACGTTCGCTGTTGCACCACTGTTGCAGATAGGGGGTGGGGGGAGGATTGGTTTCAACCGGGTTTAAGGGGGTAGCTAGGGAGGCGATCGCCATTCGTAAGGGAATCGTGCGGCCATGTAGCGGGTCGAGGTTGCGATCGCTATCGGTGACCAAAAAGGTTAAAGGTTGGGTGGTTTCTAACCAACTGCGAAGGGTTTTGCTGGTGGGTAATTCACCGATTTGAATCGCCATTTCTGGGGTAAGGTTTTCGGCAATTTGGGAATTTCTGAGGATAAAATCATAAGTTGAAATTAAATAAGGATTAAGGTCGGCATAATTGCGGAGGGGGGATAAACCTTCGGCAAGAACCGGCCAATTTAAGGTTTTAGAGAGATGGCCGATCGCCTGACAATAGTCTCTCGAATTTTGAGGTTGGGCGACACCAGCAATAATAATTCCCCGTTGGCAATTTTGCCACTGGTGGAGGGGGAATGGGGGAGATGGGGAGGATAGGGGAAATTGGGGATAGAGGGAAAGATGGGTAAAGAATTCTTCGGTTTGAAAGGTTGCTGCTAAATGGGCGGCTTTAGGTTCCGGTAAAGGGGCTAATGGATCGCGAAAGGGAAGATTCAAATGGACGGGACCGGGAACGGGAAATAAGGTTTTTTCCCAAGCGTAAATCAAGGTTTGGCGGAGATAGCGCAGTTGTTTTAGTTCTAAAGATGGAGTGGCTAATTCCGTTTGCCAGTTGGGATAATGTCCATAAAGTTTAATTTGGTCAATGGTTTGACCTGAATGACAATCGCGCAGTTCTGGGGGTCGGTCTGCGGTTAAAATTAATAAGGGAACACGACTTTCCCTCGCTTCAATAATCGCGGGATAAAAATTTGCCCCGGCGGTTCCCGAGGTACAAACTAAGACAACAGGTTTGCCCGTTTGTTTGGCTTGTCCTAATGCAAAAAAACTGGCCGATCGCTCATCTAAAATCGGGATAGCTTCGACATGGGGATGACTGGCAAAGGCAACAGTTAAAGGGGTAGAACGGGAACCGGGACAGACGATAGCAGTGGTTAATCCAAGGCGTTGGAATGTCTCGACTAAAATAGAAGCCCAGACGGTGTTAGTATTGCGGAAATCTATTGGCATTCTGGATGGTTTAGCGAATCCTGATGGTCCCGGTAATTGAGTTTAAACTAACGCTTTTAACAGGGTTTTGAGTTTAAGTTGAACTTCGGCTAATTCTTTATCTGGGTCGGACCCTGCGACAATTCCAGCCCCGGCATACAATCGGGCGCGATCGCCTTCAATTAAAGCAGACCGAATGCCCACAATAAATTCACAATTACCATAGCCATCAATCCAGCCTAATGGGGCCGCATATAAGCCGCGATCGAAGGCTTCATACCGGCGAATTTCTTGACAAGCAGTATCTCGGGGAACCCCAGCAACTGCCGGGGTGGGATGGAGGTCGGCTAGAATGTCTAAGGGATGAATTCCTGGGGGTAAGGTGGCTTGAATTGGGGTCCATAGATGTTGAATATTTGACAATTGTAATAACAACAATTGCGGGGTGACGTTCGGAGTTAGCCCTAAACGAGTCAGGCGATCGCAGATAAAATCAATCACCACTCGATGTTCATGAATTTCTTTCTCGCTGGATAACAGCAGTTTGGCTAATTCTGCATCTTCGGCTGAGGTTTTACCTCGCGGGGCAGAACCGGCTAAAGCATCGGTGATTAATTGATGATTATAAATAGCCAGCAAGCGTTCAGGACTGGCCCCGATGAAATTAGTACCTCCGCCATTCCCGGTAGCAAAGGTGTAGCAATCGGGGTAGAGTAGGCGTAAATTATTCAGGGATTTGACTAAGTTGATGGGACGGAGGAAGTTTAAATCAATGGCATCGGCTAAAACAATTTTATTTAAAGTTTTGTTGTTAATCCTGTTTAGGGCTGAGTAAACGGATTTTCTAAAATTGGCAGTGGGTTTAAAGTCGTGTTTTTGTAAAGATTGGTTAGGAAAATTTACCGGGTCTAGCCAGCGAGAATTGGCCCAGCGAATCTGGGTGAGTTTATTACATAAATCTTGATGTAAGGCTTTAATATTATCCCGGGGGGATAGGGAAAAGTTGGCGACAAACACCGAACGGTTTTGGCATCGGGCGACTTGCCACCGGGGTAATAAAACCGTGGCGCAGGGAAAGGCCGATTCCGGGGGGCGGAGGTCGTCAAAAAAGGTAAAGTTACAAAAAAAGTGCGGTCCGGCAAAGGGGAGGTCCGTGGCCCCGGTGGTAATGGTATTCGCCAGACAGGATTGGATAAAGGTTTGCGCTTTAACAAATCTGGCGGAACCCGAGGGGACATGAAAGGTGATTGCGGCCCCGATCGCCGCGATCGCTTCCCCTTTATTGCCATTTTCAAAGTAAAAATGTGGGTCCTCGGGTTGGGCGATCGCCTGCAAAACCGCTAAGGGGTCCAGGGGGGGAAGTTCCAGGGATAAGGTGGCAATCTGGGGGCATTCTTTCTCAACGGATACCTGCTGACAAGCGACAAGGAACTGATAAAGATCCTTGCGGTCTGGCTTCATGTTGGTATCAGACGGTACAACTAGCATGGAGGAAAGGATGGCTTCTTGGGCTGGTTGGGGGAACTAGCCCCCGGTTTACGGAGGGTACCCTCAAAAGTACCTCCTATCTATCTAACCATCGCACGGTTCCCACGGACACGCGCACTTGATGGGGACATCTACCCGGTAAAATAGATCCCGCATTCTCAGCATTGTATGTCACTGAGGGATTCACAGGGGGTTCGATGAAGTTGCCAGCAGGCCCTAGGGTGCCATTTTTTCTGCAAGGATTACAAATGATTGCTAATCCAGTCGCCTATCTGGAAAGGAATGCGACGCGCTATGGTGACCCTTTCACCCTGCATTTATTGGGGGGAAACTCTCCCCCGGTGGTGTTTGGCATGAACCCTGGGGAACGAGCTCACCAACTTGAACTCCTGATTGAACCGTTTTTAGAGTCGGTGAACTCTACCCTCAACTCGGTGCAATTTTTTTGGAATCCGTTACAGCAAGATTTGGGTCCCTGGAGTCCTTGGGGGAAATTTCTGCGCCAACAGCGGCAAATTGACGAGTTAATTTATGCCGAAATCCGCGATCGCCGGGGTCAAACTGATGGCAGTGATGTCCTTTCCATGCTGATGTCAGCGCAAGATGAAGCGGGAGAGGGGATGGGAGATGCGGAATTGCGCGATTAGTTGATTACCCTGCTATTGTTGGGTCATGATACGACAGCATCGGCCCTGACTTGGGCGTTTTATTGGATTCATCAGGACCCCCAGGTGCGATCGCAGTTGGTGGCGGAACTGGATAGTCTGGGCAGAAATCCGGACCCGATGGCAGTGGCACAATTGCCCTTTTTAACTTTGTCCCTTCCTCTAATTTTCAACTGGTGGTGAAAAAGGGGCGATCGGCTGTTTTGTCGGCAGCAAGGCGATAGGACTCTATTCCAGGGGGCGATTCGCTTTCTCGCCCCTACATAATATAGCGGTTCGGTGGACTCATTATGTATTCTCTAAAAGCCCCTCTCCCCCCTTGGGAGAGGGGTTTGGGGTGAGGGCTGTACCGGATATCCATGAGAACCGCTATATTTTTAATTCTTAATTTTTATTTCATCCTCTGAGACTTTTCTATCCGCCATCGTAAAATGATGGGGCTGGTTGGAAGAATAATAGGAAGAATCAATGACAACTCAGACCATTCAGCCCTCGAATTACAAGTTATGGTTAGCGGCCATTAAACCTCCCATGTATAGTGTGGCAATTATGCCAATTTTGGTAGGAACTGCGGTGGCTTGGTATGAGCATCATTCCCTGAACTGGTCGATATTTTCTACCTTTATAAGTTCGGCCATTTTAATTTTGGCTTGGGAAAATATTAGCAATGATGTGTTTGATTCGGACACGGGAATTGACAAAAAAAAGCATCACTCTTTAGTGAATTTAACCGGCAATAAATCTTTGATTTTTTGGGCGGGAAACTTGTGTTTAGCCCTGGGTATTTTAGGAATAGGGGCAGTTTGTTGGTGGCAACAAGATTTAACAGTCCTGGGATTAATTCTGCTTTGTTGTTTCTTGGGCTATATGTATCAGGGTCCCCCATTTCGACTGGGTTATCAAGGATTGGGGGAATTTCTCTGTTTTTTTGCCTTTGGTCCTTTGGGAGTTTCGGCAGCTTATTATAGTCAAGTACAGAGTTGGTCTAGCCTGAGTTTATTGGCGTCAATTGTGGTAGGAATTGCGACAACGTTGGTGTTATTTTGTTCCCATTTTCACCAAGTGGAGGATGATTTAGCTGCCGGAAAGCGATCGCCTTTGGTTCGCATGGGGACTCACCGAGGGGCTCAACTCTTACCCTGGTTTTGTGGGAGTATTTTCGCAATCACCGGCGTTTTGGTGACGATGGGTAGCTTCCCAGTTTGGACGTTACTCAGTTTTGCTGGATTGCCTTCGAGTCTGAAACTCTGCCGTCATGTTGCCACTTATCATGACAGTCCCGAAAAAGTGAGTAATTGCAAATTTATTGCCATTGCGGTTCATTTTTGGAGTGGGTTATTGTTAGGAGTCGGATTTATTCTCTAAGGATATTTCCCAGGCATCAAATTTTTAAATAGGGGTGGGGGACGGTTTTGCCGTTCCCTTCATTACGATAAAAATGTTCAGTTTGTATGAGTTTCATTATAAAATTTTCAGAAATCCCCAAAACCCGGTTATTCTATTTTTGCATGGGTTTATGGGGAGGGGTGAGAACTTTTCTGAAGTGATTGAGAAATTATCCGATAAATTTTGCTGTGTGACGGTTGATTTACCGGGACATGGTAAAACTCAGATTCTGGGGGGAGATGAATGTTATCAAATGTCAAATACTGCCCAGGCATTAATTGAGTTATTGGATGAGTTAAGGATTTCCCAATGTTATTTACTGGGATATTCAATGGGCGGGCGATTGGCGTTGTATTTAACAATGCATTTCCCGGAACGTTTTGAAAAAGTGATTTTAGAATCTGCTTCACCGGGTTTGCTGTCTGCCGAGGGGCGATCGCAACGTCGTCATCGGGATGCAATTCTCGCCCAACAATTGGAAACTGGCAATTTTTACTCATTTTTAAGCCAATGGTATCAGCAACCCTTATTTGATTCGGTTCGCCATCATCCCAACTTCGATCGCCTCTTCCAGAATCGCTTGCAAAATCAACCCAAACCCTTAGCAATTTCCCTTCGACAGATGGGAAGCGGCAGTCAACCCTCCCTCTGGGAACTGCTACCGTCTCATCCCGTTCCCCTACTGTTACTCGGGGGAGAATGGGATAACAAATTTCAAGAAATTAATCACAAAATTACCCAAGTCTGTCCCGTTGCCCAACTGGAAATTATCCCCGATAGCGGGCATACGATCCATTGGGAAAATCCCTGGGCATATTTCAAATCAGTGATAAAATTCTTTTCAGGTTAGGGCGATCGCCCCTTCATGAGGAGGGGTTCGATGAAACGGATGGGATGGCTGTCTCCCACTAGCTGATAATTTCCTCCCTCTTTCATGGCAACGGCATCGTATGAATTATAAATTCGAGTTTCGTCCCTATCAACGCAAGTTTAAACGCCCTCTGCAAACCAGTCATGGGATTTGGGAAATTCGGGAGGGAATTATTCTGCGCCTAACTACGGATAATGGAAAGATCGGGTTTGGTGAAATTGCACCCATCGGATGGTTTGGTTCAGAAACGTTCTTAGAAGCCTTAGACTATTGTCGTAATCTGCCTAATGTAATTAGCGATCGCACGATTTTTTCCATTCCCCCTAACTTACCCGCTTGTCAATTTGGCTTAGAATCAGCATGGGAATCTGCTACGTTAAAAACTCAGTTCAAATCGGCATTTTCGGAAGACAAAACTCCCGCCTCAAAATCAAACCATAGCGGATTGTTACCCGGGGGAGAAGGGGCTTTACTCGGGCGTCAAATCCTTTGGATGCAAGGATATCGGACTTTTAAATGGAAAATTGGCGTCTTGCCATTCCAGCGGGAACTTCGGATTTTGCAGGAACTGGTTCTCGCCTTGCAGCAAGGGACTTGCGATCCACCTGTTTCCCTCCGCCTTGATGCCAATGGAGGACTGAGTTTAGCAGAAGCTGAAGAATGGCTGAAAATCTGTGATCAACTCGGGGGAATCATTGAATATCTGGAACAACCTCTGCCGGTGACGGAGTTGCAGGCGATGGTGGGGTTGGGACCGCGCTTTTCAACGGCGATCGCTTTAGATGAATCCGTCGCCACTTTGCCACAAATGCAATCTGTCTATCGCCAAGGGTGGCGGGGAATTTATGTGATTAAACCCTGTATCGCCGGTTCTCCTTCGGAATTGCGGCAATTTTGCAATTCTCACCAGATTGATGCGGTTTTTTCTTCGGTATTTGAGACAAAAATTGGGAGAAAGATGGCTTTAAAATTGGCAACTGAAATTAAAAATTCTAGCCATCGCGCCACCGGGTTTGGGGTGGACCATTTATTGGAATCAGACAAAATTTTAGAACTTTTATGGTAGATTTTTTTTATGCAACATTTCCCCCAGTTAAGCCTAAAACTATCCCAACTCAGCCTCCCTCCCTAGACTGGCAAAAATCGGATTTGATAGCCTGGATGGAAGCAGAAACCGCGAATTTAGGGACAACTGCCTTAGAGCTTTTTTCCCAGTTAATCCAGCCTAAAATTCCCCCGACTCTGTTACTGGCGGAACGAGACCCAGTAAGATTTTTAGCCGGTTTTATTGCAGCAGTTGCAGCAGATTGTCCCCTGTTTTTAGGCAATCCCAACTGGGTTGATAGCGAATGGCAGTCAGCAATCCAACAGATTCAACCGGACCGAATTTGGCATCAGGGACAGGACTTTCCTGGAAATGCTTGTCAAAATCCGCCCAATACTATCCCCGTGGGAATTATGATTCCCACGGGGGGTTCCTCGGGTCAAATCCGCTTTGCCATTCATACTTGGGAAACTTTAATGGCATCGGTGGTTGGATTTACACAGTATTTCCAACTCGCTACGGTTAACTCCTGCTGTGTGTTACCCCTATTCCATGTCAGCGGTTTGATGCAATTTCTCCGGTCTTTCACCACCGGAGGAAGGTTCATAAATCTTCCTTTTTATCAAACAATTGTAGAGCAAACGGCTGACAAAATCAACCCGACAGACTTTTTTATTTCCCTGGTTCCCACTCAATTAAATAGACTCCTAGAAACTCCCGAATCTGCTGATTATTTAGCCCGGTTTCAGACGGTTTTGTTGGGAGGTGCACCGGCATGGCCGGAATTATTGTCACGGGCGAGACAATCCCATATTCGGCTTTCTCCTACCTACGGTATGACGGAAACTGCCTCCCAAATTGCTACCCTCAAACCGGCGGAGTTTCTGTCAGGCAATCAAAGTTGTGGGCGACTGTTGCCTCATGCCAAAATTACCATTACCAATTCCGCAGGAAAATCGTTAGAAGTCGGTAAAACAGGGATGATTACCATCCAAGCTGATTCTCTGGCAAAGGGTTATTATCCTGGGGAAAATTTAGCCTTGACTTTAAATAGGTTTCAATCTGATGATTTGGGGTTTATCGATGAAGCGGGGTATTTAACCGTGGTGGGACGCCACAGCGATAAAATTATTAGTGGGGGTGAAAATATTTATCCGGCAGAAGTGGAGGCGGCCATTCTCGGGACGGGTTTGGTGGAAGATGTCTGTGCGATCGCCGTCCCCGATCGCGATTGGGGCCAGGTGGTGACAGCGGTTTACGTTCCCAAGGGTGTAGTCGAGTCCGAGGCGATCGCCTCGTTACTCACCACTACCCTATCACCCTTTAAACGTCCGAAATATTGGGTAAAAGTAGACAATTTACCTCGGAACAATCGCGGAAAAATCTCTCGCCGTCTCGTTGAAGAACTGGTTGTAATTCAACTCCAACCTCAGTTGAAACGGCAAAAGGAAACCCATTTAAAACTCAATATTCGGGTTTCCAAGGGAGATTAAATTGTTTTTTGAATCAATGGAATTCTCTTAACCTTCCCGCATCAAATGGGGAAATTCCATGTGATAAACCTGTTCCCACAGATACTTGACATAAGACTGATTGGACGGGACAATTCTGCGATGGTAGGCTAAATCCGCCGCCGCCCGGTCTAAAATTCGCACATCAATCGGGTTGAGTCGTTGCCGTCTTTTACTCGAACTGAGTAACCAGACAATTTGAAACATCGTTTCCGGGGCAGCAGTGGTGTTCGGATTTGACCAGGCCCTTGCTAACGGCTGACTCTCGTTGCTTTCGTTAATCCGATCGGTCCGGTCCCAATAGCCTAATTGCCGAATCTGTTCGTAAAGTTCTTGTTCTATTTTCATTATTTCTAAGTGTTCTACCAGGAAAGTATTGTGGGCGCTCAGGTGAGTCCACGTTGTTCTTATTGAGATATAGTTATAATATTAAACTTTGCTTAAAACAGTATTAAGATTTACAAATTTTTGTAAAATTTTAAAATTTTTACCCTCAGTCGGACCAAACCTCGATCCAGTGAATCATTTCGGGAGTGAGGGATTGGCGGGTTCGGGTTTGGGGATCAATGGAAACGTGGTGAGTTCGCGCTTTTGCCAGGGGCTGTTCTTTAGGCATTGAGGCAGCCTGGATCAAGTAGGTAATTTCAAAGCGATCGCCACTGAGGGATCGCGGGGTCAGGGCGATCGCCACTTCCTCCCCACAAAACAGGGGCTGAAAAAAGTCAATACTGGCATGAACAATCGGAATAGCGACCCTGGGATTATTAAAAAAAGTTCGTAACTCTATTCCCGTCCCTGCCAGTGATGCTTCATACGCTTCATGGCAGATGGAGAGAAGATTGGCAAAATAGACGACGCCAGCAGCATCAGTATCTGCAAAGCGAATTGTGCGAGAGTAGGAAAAAGGCATAGGCTGTTTAACCGAACGAGTTGGAATCCACAATAGCCGATCGCCGTCCCAGTCTTCCTATAGCGATCGTTGCCGGATTTATGCCCTCTCCTACTCCCCTCTCCTTGTAGGCCGCCTTATGTTGGGGGAGAGGTCTTATTCCACAACTGATTTAGGGTCGCTACATGGGGAATTTCTTTCTTTAGATGGGGTGATTTACAGTTAGCAAACTCATCAAGAAACCATCAATCTAATTCGAGCTTTTCTAGGTTTACCGCAGCACAATTTATTCAACGGATCAGAAAGTCAGTCGTGTTCCGGTGTTTAACGTCACGACTTGCTGTCGTTACCGGCTGTATGCTGCTAAAAAGCGATTCCAACCTCCTGGGGTAGTAGATTAACGAAATTTAAACATCCAGGGATAATTGAGACCCGGATTTTCTGATATAATAAAACCCAAAAAAATGAGTATATTAGGAATCTATGTCTGCAAAAAAAGAAACAACTACGCTAATTATCGCCCTGGCGATCGCCCTCGGGTTGATGGGTGCATCCGTCTGGTGGCTGACCAAAGAGTTAGATTGGGGAAGACGATTCCTGAGTGACACCCAAAATTCCACCTCGTCCACAGAAACAGTCAATCCCCAAGGAGACTCTCACCCCGAAACCTTGGCAGAAGTCCAGAACGTTCCGAGGGGATTATTTAGTCACGGGGGGAGTAGCACTTGGGTCTCAATTCGAGTCGCCGTAGACCCTGCAATTCAAACAGTTTGGCCACAGTTTCAACTCCGCTATACCGACCCAGCTAGAGGTGCACCGAGTTCGGGAACCGGGATTCAAATGTTATTAGATAATCAACTCACCTTTGCGATGTCGGCTAGACCCATTTCCGATGCCGAATATCAAAAAGCGAGGGATAGAGGGTTTACCCTGAAAGAAATTCCCGTCGCCATTGATGGGATTGCCGTAGTTGTCCATCCCTCTTTACCGATTTCTGGAATTACGATGGACCAATTTGATGCAATTTATGCTGGAGAAATTACTAATTGGAATGAAGTAGGTGGACCGGATTTGAGAATTCAACCTTATGGCAAAATCGACCGAGACCCGGAAGATACTAACATTATTTTAACCTCAACTACCACCGAAGCGTTAAGGGGAGTTAGCTCAAATCTTGGGGGAATTTATTGGGCTTCGGCACCCTTACTGGTGTCTCAGTGCATGGTAAAACCCTTGTCGATTGGACGGACGAGTAATAACTTTGTCGCGCCTTATAAATTGCCCTTTGTTCCCTTGTCGGAATGTCCTCAGCGGCGCAATGAAGTCAATTTAGACGTATTTAGAACTGGGGAATATCCGTGGAGTCGCCGATTGGTGGTGGTGGTGAAAGAAAATGGGCAAATTGACCAACAAGCGGGGGAAACTTATGCCCGCTTTTTGTTGACAGAACAAGGGCAAGATTTAATTCGGAAAGCGGGATTTGTGAGTTTACGATAAAATGTAAGTCGATAGAAAACGGATTGTGATTTTTATTGATGAAATTGATAGGGTGTTGAGCGTTAATGAATTTTTGGAAGACTTTTTTGCCTGGATTGGGAGGGCGATCGTCTGGAACTTGGAACTGGATGATTTACTGCGTCAGGGTTGCCAGTTATTGGGCGATCGGTCAATCCCCCATTCCATCAACCCAACCCTCCTCAAACGCTGTTCTTAAGGGCAACTCGAAGCCGTCGCCCATTTGATGCTAAAATTTGCGATGACCTGCACTCTGTCAGAGTCCCAGGCAAATCCCATTTAACCCCTACCCCCTGACAGCAACCTCCAATGCCCTGGTTTGCCAAAATAGAAGAAGGAACCGTCGATAAACCCACCTTCGATCGCTACGTTCCCGCCCATAAAGCCTACGTCGAAGATTTAATCGCCAAAGGACATCACGCCAAAACCGGCTACTGGCAACGACGCGGAGGGGGAATGCTGCTGTTTGAGGCAGAGTCAATGGAGGAAGCCCAGCAGATCGTCGCTGAGGACCCTCTCGTCAAGCATGGCTGCGTCAAGTACGACCTATATCAGTGGTGTATCGTCGTGGAATAAGCCATTGCCGCCACAAAATTAAAAAATATTCCGCCACCCCCTAGACAAGAATCGGACAACCATGATATAGTTTTAAATGACCTGGACCCATGCGGTCATAACGCCCAAACTTTGTCAGGACCGGAAGGTAGCAGCAATACGGGATGCTTGTGACAGGCGTGGTATCCGGGTCACTTTTTTTTTAGTGCCGTTTTATTGTGGTCACTCGGTCTGTATTAGCCTTATCCTAGAAGCAGTAACCTCAGCGACTAAGGAGCAATACTGCCTATGCCTGGTTTCGGTGATATGGTACAGAAGGCGTTTTATCTCGGAGTCGGAATAGCGTCTTATGCGGGCGAAAAAGCCACGGGAAAACTAGCCGAAGTGCGGGACCAAGCCCAAAAACTTGCCGATGAAATGGTCGAACGGGGCGAAATGAGCACCGACGAAGCACGTCGCTTTGTCGAAGACATAATGAGACAGGGCCAGCAGCAAATCAAGCAGCCCCAATCTGAACAGACAACGCCACGAGAACCCCGGCGCATTGAAATCCTAGAAGACGATGAAGAACCCGCCCCGGAGAAACCTCCGGAGGTCAATAACCTGCGCGATCAGGTACAATCGTTACAGGATGAACTGCGGCGACTCCAGGATGAATAGAGATTGCTTCCGGAAATCATTAGGCAAAGGGTTATGGAAGATTGGCCGAAAGAATTTTTCACAATGTTAGAGACAATAGGACAAGAAGTGGATCGCTTTTTTGAAGAAGTGACGGAAGAAGTTGAGGAATTCGTCGATATTCTGGGCAGGTTTTCTTCAGACATGATGGAACTGTCTGAGGAATTCACAGAAGAATTACAAACGACTATTTTTACTGAACTTGACCAATATTTGGAGGAGTTAGTTGATCCATTTTTTGACCTATATTTAGGACTAGATGAATTTCCAACGGACACGAATGGGTTTGTGTCATCTGTGGAACCCACAGCGGAAAAACATTCAGCCTGTATCGGCTGTAAAAACTATCACGGTCAGGTCTATAGCGGGAATTTACTGGTTTGTGGGATGCATCCTTATGGTTGGGAAGCTGGAGGCGACTGTCCCGATTGGGAGTCCTAACTCGGATAAATAACAGGAGGCGCGGCGATCGCGCCTTTTGTGTTTTTTTGGGGGGTTTTAGAACGTTTGGGGGGGGCGATCGCCTCTCGCCGAAACCCCGGGGCGATCGCCTGTAATTTGACCTCAAAGCAATTAATTTAATAAACTGGAAAGATAGACTTTTTAATTCATCCTATTTTCCTAAACCATTATACCAATTAGTTAAAATAGATGACCGAATATGTTTACCTCTCTCCTCAATTAAAAACTCTGCCATCCTCTTGACTTCAACCTTACTTTTATGTCCTGTCTGGACCATTTCCGTGAGTAGACTCAGGGTTCTGATGTAAGCAATTCCATATTCTTGTCAGATTTTCACCACTAAATTATCATCACTGGCACATAATAATAATAGATGACGGGCCGAAACCAGAGTTGAGCGATCGGCTTCACTCAGCAACAGTGCTTTGTTGCCAAACTCCAGAAAACTAACAAACATTTCTTCAGTTTCTAAAGGAAGCGGGATTAAGTATTTTTTCGCCGTCTCTCGTGTACTCTGTTCGAGATGATCCGAATCTAAAACTTCTTGAGCAATATACAAGGGCTGATAGTGTTGTTGCAGCCACTCCCACTCGTCAAGATAGCGAAAGTCAATCAAGGCGGTAGCGTCGAGAATCGTGCCGTTACGGGATAGCATACACCTCAGCCTCTCGACGACGAACTCCCAGTTCTTCAAGGGTGATATTCAGCAGTTCGGCGGCTTTGAGTTCTGAGATATTCCCCCGATTTAAGGCTTGCCAGATGAGTTCTTGATACCGTTCATTTTCTGGAAATTCTTCTGGCTTTAAGGTGGGAGGTAACTCGATGGAATTGCTCAAGGATAAGCCATTTCGCTGTTTATAAATCTTGCGAATCTTGGCGAGTTCACGCCCATAATCGATGCGGCCCATATCCGATAACCGCTTTAAAATGACTTGATAGCTAACTCGAAAATGCTGTTTGAGTTTGATTAAGTTGGGGCTAATTTGATAAAACCGCTCAAATTCTGTTTGGGGAACCAGTAAATGTCCGGCAAAATAATTAGCCACTGCTTCCCGGGCTTCTTCCTCCGCTTTATTCCCCGGTTCTATGAGGGATTGTTGATATTCATCTCGATGGAAAATTAAATGCCCAATTTCATGGGCTAGAGTAAAGACTTGCCGTTCAATCGAAATATTATGGGTATTGATTAAAACAAAAGCACCTTGAGCAAAGCTGCAGGCACTTAACCCAAAAAAGCCTTTGATTATAATGGGTTGGCGGAGGACTTTTAACCCCAATTCCTCTACTGCCACAAATAAATTGAGAATGGGGGTTTCCCCTAATCCCAAGGTCCGGCGAAACCGGGCTGCTGTTGCCTGAATTAGTGCTTCATTGCCTGGTAATTGATGGCAGGAATGGGTTTCTGGGGCATAAACGGGGATGCCTGCTGCGGCTTCTAAGGCATGATACGTCTCCAGCATCCGTCGCACTTGAGTCGCAAATTGCGGTTGTTTGTCAAAGCCAGCATGGGCGCGAAGCCGAAAGGGGGTGACAGGGCTAAATTCTGGGCGCAGCAAGTCATCCAGGGTGACGCCCAAGGTGCGACCAAGGGCTGATAAGGTTTTACTATCGGGTAAAGTTTTGGCGTTTTCGTAGTTATTGATGCTTTGGCGAGTGATGCTGACAAGGTTGGCAAGTTGTTCTTGAGATAAGCCTACAGCTTTGCGGTAGCGGGTGAGGTTGCCTGCGATCGTCTCCTTCATGGTTTGAGTCTCCAGGTCTGGGGGTCAGGGTTTGTCAAAGTTGATTTTAAAATCTATCCCTATTATAGGGAAAACCTGTCAAAGCATTTTGACAAAACCTGAGTTTCCTGAATATAACGAACAAACCCAACAGATTATGAGTTTGCCCTTCTTCTGTCGCTACTGCACTATTCCTGAATGATGGGAGTATTCATCTGTACCGCTTCCCCACTGACTTGGACGGGAGGACGTAAGGCTAAATAAAATGCCGGTCCTAATAAGGGAATTAAGGCGACTATCCAAAATATCATGGGACTGTTTAAACCGCGTCGCGCCATGTCATCGGCGAGTACGGTAGGAAAGAGGAGGCAAAGCAGGCAAAAGTCTAATGTCATGACGTGAATAAATCGGCTGGTTTGCCACTGTTCGATGTAATCAGTCCAATTTCCTTGGGTGATGCCATATCCGAGTAAGATGAGGGCTGATAAGGCGGCGATCGCCCCGAAAATTCGCGAGTCTATTAATTTTAAAAACCCGTTTTTCTCTCCGTAAAAAGTGGGGTTAGACTGGCGCAGGGCGAGATAGGGTAACAAGGCAAATGCACCAACTCCAAAGGAAATAGTGACAAACGGCCATGCCGGTATTTTTTGTCCTTTTCCATCTAAAAATAGCACGGCGCTATAGATAAACGGCCATACTCCCATAATATTAAACAGGGCGATAATCAGAGGGTTGATTCCCTCCCATTCTCCGGTTACTAGGTTTTTAATTAAATTAAAGGTTGCCGTGGGGTTATCCGGGGGTGCAAATCCAAAGGCATAAACGATTAATCCAATCCATATCAATCCAAAGCCGAGTTTTATCATACGGGTTTTGCCAATTCTTTTAGCTTTCTAATCTATGGTATCAAATGTTAATGAGGCTGAGTTGGATTTAGCACAATTTTCAGCCGTTGCGAAAATCGATGAACGTCTGATAATAGGCATCGGGCATTCCTGTATCAAAACATTTTCCCTTGATTTGATAGCCATACATTCCTTCGGCTTGCCGCACTTGTTCGAGGCAAGTGGTGAGCTGAAATTCTCCTTTTTCTCGGAGATTATTGCGGATATTGGCTTCGAGAAAGTCAAATATTGTGGGAGTAAGGGCGTAAATTCCAAAGATGGTTAAGAAGCGATCGCCCGTTAATCCTTCCACTTTTAGGTGTTGCCTCGCATAGTTTAAATCCGGCTTTTCACAGACTTGGGTGAGGGATAAAATTTCATCGTTATTTTGCCAATTTCCCGTCACGCAACCACAGTGATAAATTTTTTCCCCAGGGGTGACGGTGAGGGCAACGGTACTTTTTCCGACCCGGTTATAAATTTCCACCAGTTGGCTAGCACAAGAAACATCGGTATCTGACAAATAAACATGATCCCCTAAAAACAGCAGGAACGGTTCATCATTTACCCAGTCTTTGGCGCAAAACACCGCATGACCATACCCTTCCTGAACCTCCTGAATTAACAGGGTAATTTTTTCGCCCAAGTCTTGTAAATACTGGCTATAAGCTTGATTTTCGGGGGAAAGTTTGTGATAATGAATCGCGTTTAAAGGGGTTTTGAAGAAACTCTCAAAAATTTGACAGTCCCCCGGTTGCACGATAATCGCCACCTCTTCGATTCCGGCACTGATGGCTTCTTCCACAATGGCTAAAATTGTGGGTTTCACTCGACCGTTACCGTCGATAATTGGCAACAATTCTTTTTTGACTGCTTTCGTGGCTGGAAACAAGCGCGTGCCAAATCCGGCGGCGGGAATAATTGCTTTGCGAATCGGATGATTTGAGTTTTTCATATTAAAATGGTTCAAAAAAGGCTATCAAGTCTCCCGGGTAAGACTGAACTAGACAGGTTGCGGAAATATCCCCCTATTTTATTCTATGACTTCAGAGGAAGAGGAGGAAATCACCAGTTTCAGACATTGCATTTGTGGAAAATCCCGTTTAATCAGTTCAATAATTTGCTGTTGATTCTCTTGATTTTTCACAAGAAATTGTGCGGTTCCATCTCCTTGAGACCCGACGCCTTTTCCCCCAAAAATTAAGATTTGCAGCGGAGGATATTTGAGAAGCGAGTGCAGAACGGGGGCGGTTAATTGGGAGGGACAGGCCCGAATTAAATGGCGGTCAAATTCGGTCTGGGCTTGTTTCATTAAGGCCCCGAGGGACTCTGCATCGCCTTGTTCTAGGGTTGTGGCGGCTTCCTGGGTAATTCTGGCGCTAATTTCTCCTAAATATTTATGAACGCCTTGCTTAATTTCATTGGTGGCAAAGGGATAGCATTGATTGAGAATACTGAGAATTTCATGGGTGTTTTTAGAGGCGGCTAAATCGACAATTACAAAAAATAAGTTTTGGGAAGTTTTGAGTTCTATAATATTAATGTGTTGTCCATCAAAAACCATCATTACGGGGCGGTTTCCGTAGGCACAACTTTGGTCAAGGCGACCACAGCGAGATGGGGTAGTAATTTCACCTTGATAGGCTAACTCCATTTCACCGCGAAGGGTTAATTTTAATTCGTACAACTGATTGAAGGAACGGGCGACGAGGACGGAGATAGCTGCACTTGAGGCTAATCCTTTTTGAATGGGTAAATCGGTTTTATAGTTATCAATTTCTACCCCTTGGACCTGATAAAGGGTCAATGCTTGATAGGCAACTCCTGCGGCGTAACTAAAAAAACCACCCTTTTTCGCTTCTGCCAGCAATAGTTCTCGTTCCATCGGAATTTGTAACAATTCTTTACGAGTGCCATCGGTGAGACAGGAGTGAAGAATCAGGTGGGTGGGATGGGGTTTAACTTCGGCATAAATACCTTGATTGGTGCCGACACTGAGGGTGTATCCTTTTTGGAGAGCGGGATTGATACTTCGATATCCTCCGGACCAATCACTGTGTTCTCCAAATAAGCAAAGACGACCTGGAACAAACATTTTCATCGATTTTTTGAATGGGGTGCAAAACCCGAGTTATAAAAATCACCGGCAATGGGATAATTGTAGGATGTTTGGATGGGTTTGGCAAAATCGACGAACTTTGATTGAATGAACTGGACTTAAGTCAAGTCAGGTGCATGATTTTCAAGGGGTCAGTCTAATGATACCATTAATGCATTGATTGCGTTATGGCAATCAAATGAAATCCCGCCGATCGCATATTGGCGATTAAAACTTTACACTGGTTATGTTCAGCAATTCAATCTGCCAGGATTTAAAATAGCAGGAGATCGCTTCAACAGTTGTTCGGTATTTCTCAGACGGGTATTTGCTCAAATAACGACTCTTAAAAAATGTTATTAAACTGGGTAGGTTCTATCAGGAATTTTTCAATAAATTGAGCCGAGTCAGGAACATCTCAACCGATCAGTGAGATGAGCTTCAGGAACGATCGCCTTTCGTGAGTGTTACCCTTCCCCAGAAAGGCGATCGCGGCAACCGCCTCTTACCAGGGACTACCGATTAGAGTAAACCCGGCCCAAAAGTAAGGGTGAGCTAAATTTTCCCCCGTCAATTGAGCCAATTCTTCGGGGAGGGTAAGTATCCCCTGCGTGCTGACTAGGTTGCCGTCTTCTAGGCGCACTTCTCCTCTAAGCATGGCAAGTTGTGCCTGCCGTAGCGCGTCTGCTTTGAGTATTGATCGCGAGTTTTCGTCGTCGGTTTTGAA
>NZ_JAFLQW010000046.1 GCF_017313335.1 Phormidium pseudopriestleyi FRX01
AGTCAGGACTTACAGACCGGGCTATGTCGAGTATCGGAAATTCCTGAATTGTCCCTACATTTAGCGGTCAATATCAAGATTTTCGTAAGTTATCAGAGCAAGGGGACAAGAAACTTGATTTCTTGTCCCCTTGCTCTGATACTAGAATTGTCGCCTGCTGTAGGAATTCTTGCTTGTCCAAGATAATGTGGGTCTGGGCGTACTTGATCCATTCTTAATATCCTGAAATAATTCTGCTATTAAGACAGGAAAAAATTGAGGTTATCGTTTTTTATATTGGATCTATAGCGGTTCTCATGCGCGTGAGTTACAGAATATTCAATAGTTTGGTAGGGGCGCAATGCGCAGGCCCTACTGGTGTATATAGCTCATCCAACAGAGAACCGCTATATATTAGACCTCTCCACAAATCATAGAAAAAGCCTTGATACGGCTGGAGTGACAGGCAATTATTGGAGATATCTATTCGGCCTATTTGTTTGTGAATTTAACTTTCAAAGCAAAAAAACTTATTTTCACTTTAGTTTTGAAATGCGATTAAATTTTTATCAAAATATTTATTTAATCGAATAAAATTGTAAAGATAATAAAAAAATATTCTGGATTGATTTCGGAACATTTCCGGAGCTAGAGACTCTACCCTGTATGAGTCAATAATTCAATTTATAACAAAGAGCGGCCTTGAATATGAGCCTGGGTTATTGTCTTTTATTTAACGGGTATTTAATGCGTCTATTATCTATATTCAATTAACAGAACCATTGAGCTTATGAGACTTGTATTAGCAACGGCTTCATTGTTTACAGTTGCATTTCTGGCAACTTCAATGTCCAATACTGAACGTGCCGATCGCGCTAATGCGAACCTCGCCCTAAGTGTGAAACCGGATGAAATACCTCGGACACAAGAGACTGAAGATCCAAAATTTGTAGAAACATCAGCCAAGGAAATTACCCCCTCTGCACCAGAAAATTTGCCGGAGATTGACTCCTATCCGATCGCATCTACGACAAGCACTAGGGTTGAACCATCTGAGGACCAATCACTCCGTCAAGAAGGGGAAACTGTTCGGAAACTGCGTTTAGAAGGCCCTAGCCGCTCTCCCTTGTTCATTCCTGAATTTAGCGCCGCTTCTCCTTGGGCAAATGTTGCAGGTCCGGAGGAGATAACTTCTCAGCCTTTACGATCGCCAGGTTCCGTCCCTAGATATTCACCGCCACCCAGAGCACCAGTGGCAATGCAGGAGCGAGGCGTTTCTCCCAGTCCTGTTGCTGCACCTGTTACCCCTGTGGTAACAGAAATTACAGAGCAGCCAAGAGTTAAAGTAGAAAATGTGAGTCGCGACCAGCCTATAAATTGGGTGTCAGTTCAGGAACATCCAGACAATTCCTTCTCTGAAATCGTCGCAGTTCCCTCGACCCCCAAATGGCTTCAACCCCGGATTGAAATTCCACCCGTTGTTCAATCAGACCGGGGTCAGGAGTTAGCGCTTCCGCAAATTTCCCCGCCTCCGGTAAACTCTGTGGCGATAGCTACCGAGTCGATTCCGATTCAGGTTCCCCAAGTGGTTCAAGAACGCGATTCTGCAAGACTAGGAAGTGCGATCGATTTATTACCAATGGACTCAGGGGAATCGCACAATCCGGCACCGGCGATCGCACTGGTCCAATCCCCAAGCAATTCCACCCCCGGGCGATCGACCAACCCAACCCCCGTCTATCAACCCGATCCCCGAGGAATTCAACTGATCCAAGAGCAGGTACAGCAACTTCAAGAAAGCGCTGAAATTCAGCCCAGTATCCACGCTTCACCTGCTCTGAGTATCTTCAATCCCACCGGATATGGCGCAGATCGCAACACCGGATATCTTTCAGCGACCTATCAATCTCGCACCCGATTTGTTGACAATAGTGATGGAGCTGTTGCCATTGGCTTTGGATTTGGTGATTCCCGGGATCTCGTTGGGGTAGAACTCAGCTATACCGTAGCCAGTGTCTTTGGGAACAACCGCGATATCGGTACAGGCGGCTTTAATGTCAAAGTCCATCGTCAATTTGCCAATGACTGGGCGATCGCTGCCGGATGGAATGGGTTTCTATTTCTGGGGGAGGATGATGGATTTGAAAACTCGCTTTATGGCACAGTTACGAAAATAATTCATACCCAAGAATCCCTCTCTTCCCCGTTAAGTCGGATCGCGATTACTGCTGGTGTGGGGAATGGACAATTCCAAAGCGAAGATTCCCTAGAAAACGATCGCAATGGCATTAATGTATTTGGAAGTATGGCTGTGCGAGTCATAGAACCCGTCAGTGTGATTGCCGAATGGACAGGACAAGATTTAGCCGTCGGTGCTTCCATCGCTCCCTTTAAAAATATTCCCTTTGTCATTACGCCCGCCGTGCGGGATTTGGCAGGGGCTGGGGATGGACCCAGATTTGTTTTAGGGGCGGGTTTAGGCTGGAGATTTTAGGCAGTTAAATAGGAGCAGTGGTTATGGTTAACATCAGAATCAAAGGGGCGATCGCCGCATCTACTGTGGGAACTGTATTTTGGATTGTCAGCGCTCTGGCAGTTCCCCCCCAGCAGTCAGATAGTACCGGAACGAATAGTTGGAACAATACCGCCCCTATCTTTGAAATTGAAAGCCAACTCGATCCCCAAACTTTAATTCAAGCCCAAGAGCTATATCAAGCTTTACAAGAGGCTTATTCTTCCTGTGTAGCTTCAGTAGAAAGGGCAGAAAATCTTCCCCGGCGCTTTAGCAGAAGACCCCGAGAAAATTCTAGAATTTGTATCAGTACCGAATGTACTCAATACAACCGATTACTGGAAGAAACGAAAACATTCTTAAGTCTTCTTGACATTCCTGAAGAAGAACGACTCAAAGCCCTTCAAAATTTAAGAACTTGGTAGTGAAAAGGAACTGTGCTATGCTAGGTAAAATCCGGTTTAGAACCAGCCTGTTCTTAGGGGCAGTTGCTTCTTTGTCCGCCCTCGTTTTACTCAATCCCCTCTCAGTCAAAGCGACTGGTGAAAATCTAGTTGATAATACCGGGATTCTGTTTGACTTAGAGACTATTATAGAGTTTGAATTTATCGAATCCAACGGCGCTTATCAATCCACTTTTGGAGTGATGAATTTACAAACTGGAGAAAAAACCCCTCTCCTTGTTGAAGTCAAACCTGCCGATAGGGTACAAAGTGTCGAAGCTGAATCTACTTATCAGGATAACTCTCGCCGGGGGATCAGCAATGATTTTAGAGGAACTCCAGGCAACACCGTTCCTCAACCCTTAGTGGCCTTTCAATTCCAGGCCAATACCCCTTATGTATTTTACCTAGAATCTACGTTGAATGGTCGTCCTGCCGGAATTCTCTATTCGACGAGTAGTCAAAATCCAGGAGGGAATAAGCAACTCAGATTTGAAGGAGACTTTTCCACTCTGGGAACCGGAGGAGTGGCCTTATACTGGGATGACACTGGTTCTTTATTAGTTGATACAGAATTAGAGGACCAGGATTTTGATGATTTTATTATTCAAGTGGGCGGGAATTTGGACTGTCCCTTTGATAACGAAGAAAGGTCCCAGTGAAATCCAACCCATCTCTGACCCAGCGGTTAGTGATTTTCGGGATTTATAATGATGGATCGCTGATCAAACTTAAAAAATCTTACCTTGCCCACCCTTCTAGTTATTCCTGACTTTGAAATCATGGATATCGATGGTAACTCTCCACCTTTCTTTCAGCAGTTGAACGGGCCATCCCCTTCCGTTCAAACACCTTTACCTTCAACGATATTACCGCCTCTCAATGATGATGCTGATGCCCTAAATCTTCGACATCTACTTTCCGTTGCCCGTCGCCGGATTTTTGTGTTTGCCGGAGTCAGCATCGCCGTTGCTTGTGGCGTTTTGGTGAAAGTGTTAACCCAAACTCCGATTTATGAAGGAAATTTTCGACTCTTAGTCGAACCGATTAAAGGTCAGAACAACCTGGAACAACTTAATCAAACTCTAACTCAAAATATCGGAAAAGGAGAAAACCTAGATTATGAGACTCAAATTGAAGTTCTTTTAAGTAATCCAGTTATTAATCCTATTTTCAATAATATTCAACAAAATCATCCTGATTTTGAACCTAGTGAATTTACAAAAAACTTAAACATACGAAGACTAAAATTAACAAAAATATTAGACATTCGCTATCAAGACACGGATGCAGAAAAAATAAAAACTGTCTTAAAACAGTTGGCATCTGGTTATATTCATTATTCTGAAATGGAGCAGCAAACTACCCTACGTCAAGGCTTGGAGTTTGTAGAAACCCAGTTGCCTAGACTGCAACAGAGAGTCGATACCCTTCAAGAATACTTAGAAGAATTTCGCCAGCATTATAACCTCATTGACCCTGAACAAAGCGGACAGATTTTATCCCAACAGATTGGGAGTTTAGTCAAAGAAAGACAAGAGACTGAATCCCAGCTCGTGCAAGCGCAAGCCCTCTACGGAAAATTACGAGGGCAGTTAGGGTTGGAATTAGAACAAGCGATGTTAGCATCCTCCCTCAGTGAGGCACCTCGCTATCAAGATTTGTTGAATCGGTTTCATGAAATCGAAGCAAAACTGGCACGAGAGTCTACTCGGTTTACGGTGCAAAGTCCTGCCATGCAAGCTTTGATTGATGAACGGAATAGTTTATTACCTTTATTGCAAGAGGAAGCTTTATTAGTTCTCGGGCCCAATGTTTCTCAAGTCCGGGGTGATATTCGCGGCTTATCCACTCCGAACTCACTGCGGAGCGATTTGACTGGAAAGCTGATAGAAACGGTCAATCTGATAGAAATGACTCGGGCGAGACAATGGGCGATCGCTCAAGGCGAAACGATTGTGCAACAGCAAATGCAAGAACAAGCGACGTTAATGCGTCAATACACCGACTTACAGCGAGAACTGGAATTAGGAACGGAAAGTTTAAATCGATTTTTAGCGGTCCGAGAAAATCTTCAAATTGAGTCGGCCCAAAAAGCGATGCCGTGGCAACTAATTTCCCAACCAGAAGTCGGCCCGAATCCAATTTCTCCCAACTTGCCTCGGAGTTTACTCCTGGGTGTAATTGCTGGATTAATGGCAGGAATTTGGGCCGCTTTATTAGCGGAAAAACTGGATACAAAATTCCATTCTGTTGCGGACATCAAAGATTATATAGGCTTCCCCATCTTAGGAACCATTCCCTTTGAGAAAGACCTGAAAGAGAACCTCACTGTATCCGATGGAGAAAACCTAGTTCAATCATCTGGAGGCTATCTATTTTCTCGGTTTTTTGAAGCCTTCCGTTCTCTCCATGCCGACCTCTATTTTATGAGTCCAGATCGACCCCTCAAGTCCATTGTAATCAGCTCTACCTTACCTGCCGAAGGGAAGACCACAATTTCAATAAAACTGGCTGAAGCCGCATCAGCAATGGGAAATCGTGTTTTATTAGTGGATGCAGATTTACGTCGTCCTCAAATCGATCGCCGTATGGATCTACCCAATGTCTGGGGGTTAAGCAATTTGATTTCCACAGATTCTCTCAATGCTCAGGACAGCATTCAGCAGTCGGCACTTAATCAGAACTTATATGTTTTAACGGCGGGACAAATGCCACCGGATCCAGCTCGCCTGCTTTCCTCTCAACGAATGAAACAATTAATTGAAGAGTTTAAAACGAGTTTTGACTTAGTGATTTTTGATACCCCTCCATTAGGGGCAATCTCCGATGCTAAGTTTTTAGCTCCTCATACCGATGGTTTAGTCATGGTGATCGGCATGGGTAAAAGCGATCGGGCTATTTTACGAGAAGTTTTTGATGGATTGAAAATGTCTCGCACCCCCATCCTGGGCCTAGTCGCCAATGGAGTTAAACAATATCTGCCGACTTCCTATAACTACTATGAGCGCTACTATGCACCAGATGAGACCCGAGTCCATTCACAATAAATATTGGGCGTTACATTTCAGCGCCCCTACTTGGAAGGAAAAGAACATTCCATATCCCTAACGCGCAAGATAAAGAAGTTTTTCATGAAAATCTCTGAATCAGCGATCCTTCCCAACGCTTGAGATAAAATCTCATTAGTTGACAACTCACAGATTTAGGAGTAATTTAAATAGAAGATGAAGCGAGAAGCACTTTTAAAAATTAGACTAAATCTTGAAAAACTCTGGTTTGAGTTCCGGATTTTTGGATAATCAATAGAATCATACATTTTCAGATTAAAATTCAACACTAAATCGAGGAATTTGAAATGCTAAACAAACCTTTTGAACGACAACAACATCCCACCTACTTGATTACTGGGGGTGCAGGATTTATTGGCTCTCACCTATCAGAAGCATTGTTAGCTAAAGGCTCTCCAGTGCGAGTCATCGATAATTTATCAACGGGAAGTATCGAGAATATTCGACACTTACTCGATCGCCCAGACTTTCACTTTGCCTACGCTGACATCACAAACGATATGGTATTGGATCGACTGGCATCAGAAGCGGATATCATCATTCATTTAGCCGCAGCTGTGGGCGTCAAACTGGTGGTGGAAAATCCCGTACAGACCATTAAAACGAATATCATGGGAACCGAGAAAGTCCTAGAAACGGCAAATCGCTATCAGGCAAAAGTCGTCATTGCCTCAACCTCAGAAGTCTATGGTAAAGGACTGAGTATTCCATTCCGAGAAGATGATGATGTGGTCCTCGGACCAACCAGTCGCAATCGATGGGGGTATGCAGCCTCAAAAATGGTGGATGAATTTTTAGCGTTGGCCTATTATCACGAGAAAGGATTGCCCGTGGCGATCGCCCGTCTGTTCAATACCGTCGGACCGCGACAAACCGGACGCTATGGCATGGTGATTCCCCGCTTAATCCAGCAGGCACTCCAGGGAGAAGCTCTCACTGTATATGGAGATGGTCAACAGTCTCGCTGCTTCCTCCATGTCCAAGATGCAGTCAGAGCACTGATTGGCCTCGCCGAGTCTTCCGAAGCCGTTGGAGAAGTTTTTAATGTCGGGTCACAACAGGAGATTACGATTATGGATTTAGCCCAGCGAATTATTGATCGGGTGGGAACTACAGGAAATAACAGGCTGTCTGAAATTCAAATGATTCCTTATGGACAAGCCTACGCACCTGGATTTGAAGATATGCAGCGGCGTTTTCCGGACCTCTCGAAAATTGCCGAGTATATGGGCTGGCAACCCACGCGATCGCTCGATGAAATTTTGGACGATGCGATCGATAGTTTGACACCGAACAACCGAAGCGTTGCGGGAGGTTCGATTTTCTTAGTATAGCCAGTCTAAATCAGTTTAACAATAGATCCAAGATTGAAAGTCTTGGAGTGCGTAAAGCCTGCGGCATGGCTTCGCTGTGCGGCGTAGCGTGTGCGGCAAGCCCAAACATCTTGCTCGCTATCTTTATATCAAATTCATTTAGGGTCGCTACATAACCTAAGTTATTTCATTCTAGATAAGGGCAACGACTTGACCGGATTGCAGGCAACCGTTGCACTAACTTCCAAGTTCGGGAAACGAATAACTTTTGCAAGCACGGAAAAAACCAAAAACTTTAATGGAGATACCAAGTAAGAGTTTTTAATTGAGTTATTCTTGAAGTAAAATAATTGCGGCAAACCAAACAGACGATAGCGATGAATAAAGCCAAGGCCATATATAAAGTCGTAATTCGTAATTTAGAGGTTAAAAATTATTCACAACTCTTACCTGAAGCACAAGAAGCAATGCTAAGGGAAGCAAAAAAATTGATAGACAGCCCAGCGGTTTCAAATTGGCAAAAACAACGTCTTTCTAATTTATTGGGTCGAATTGAATATTTTGTATCCTAGTTTTATCCCATAAAAATTTTAATGAAAAAAAATAATGAACAACCTAATTTTTCCAAAACAACACCTTCTTGTAATCCTCATGACGGACATTCAGAGCGCCTAAATGCGAACCTCGTTCGAGGCAGTTTGTGGAGTATCGGGGGACAGGCTGCACCCCTAGTGGCGTCAATGATAGCAACACCCTTTGTCATCCGCTTACTAGGGACGGAATCCTATGGTGTACTAGCGCTGATTAACGTTTTGATAGGATATTTAGGATTCGCTGACATAGGCATGAGTTCTGCCTCAACAAAGTTTGGTGCTGAAGCGAATGCACGTGGGGATACGGAGGAGGAAGTCGCAGTCATCTGGACTGCTCTTGTAATTAACTCAATTCCCGTGTTATTGGCCGCTTTTCTCTTGGCTATCATGTCAAGAACAATTGTAGAACAACTTTTAGATTTACCCCAATCATTACAAGAACCTACTATTCTTGCTTTACGGATATCTTCATTAGGATTTGTTGCCCGATCAATATCGGGGGTATTAAATACTCCCCAGTTAGTTCGCTTTCGAGTTGATTTATATAACTCAATTACAGCAAGCTATAACGTCGCTCAAATTTCCCTAGTTCCGGTAGTTTTACTACTAGGCTTGGGGCTACCTGGAGCTGTACTCTTAATTAGCTTTATTAACTTTTTAATGGCAGTAAATATGGCTTTAATTTCTAACAAGTTATTGCCTTTTTTGCGAAAACCAACTTTAAGCATTGTTTTAGTGAAGCCGCTAATTACTTATGGTTCAGCAATTTTACTAATAGTTTTAATCAGTACAGTTTTAACGGGTACTGAAAAAATCGTTCTGGTTCGATTTGCATCGGTCAAGGCATTAGCTTATTATTCAGTGGCTTTTACTATCGCCAAGTTATTAAATGTTCTGCCTGGAGCGTTGAGCCAATCTTTATTCCCAGCTTTTAGTCGCTTACAGGTCAATACGGAAAAAAAATCTTTAAAGACAATGTACTCGCAGTGTTGTCGAGGTCTATTGCTCTGCCTATTCCTAAGTGCAACTTTCATTTGTTTTTTTGCTCAACCTTTTTTGACAACTTGGGCAGGAGCAGAATATGGGCGAGAAAGTATTATTCCTCTATATATTTTAGTTATGGGTTGTTTTTTTGAAGGAATGTCTTATGTGCCTTCATTTTTATTGCAGGCAGTCGGTAAACCTTATATGATTACTTACATCCAAGCTGCTGAAATTCTACCTTACTTATTGATGACTGCTTTATTGAGTAGTTCTTTTGGTGCGGTAGGCGCAGCAGTAGCTTGGAGCTTACGGGCGATCGTTGAAAGCCTAGTTATTTTTGGTTTGGCGGCGCGCGTTCTCGCTTCTTATTCATCCACAATCGTAGATCGGTCTTATAAAGTACCCTAAATCAAAGTATCAAACACCCAGATAACAAATACTAAAACAAATGAAAACTGCAACAATTTCACCTATTCTTCTTTCAAAGTTATCGCGAATTCCTTCGTCAGGAATTCTTTGTGCCAAAAACACAAAGCGTTAAAAAATGTTTACATTTTTTAACGCCATCCATGTCTGAAATTTTAGTCAAAACACATGAGTATAGCAATTCAGAAACCTTACCTTTCTTTTCCTGCCACCCTAGTGCGATTCCTTCTAAACAGCAAGCTTAGAGGGAGGACTCGTTTGACACTGTTTTTGGCAAGTCTGTTGAAGTCGCTTCAATCCGTACCAATTCTTCTGAGCGATCAAGGGATTTTGTACGCAGATTTGCGGGTCATGGCAGCACAGGGTTTATTGAGCGGAGTGATGCCAGAACAAGATGAGCAAGAGGTTATGCGACGAGCTGTTAAAAGTGGCGATGTTGCGTTAGATATTGGGGCACACATTGGTTATCATACAGTCTTGCTATCGCAATTGGTGGGTTCGGGAGGTAGGGTGTATGCTTTTGAACCTAATTCACAGTTGCTACCTGCTCTCACTCGCACTCTCAAAGGGTTGGAAAATACATCCTTTTTCCCCTATGCACTGTCCGAGCGATCGGGTACAGCAGTTTTGTATGTTCCGGAAGAACCTTCCACTGCTAGTTTAGTGGATTGGACACATGGTGAAGCTGGTAAAGTTCACAATCGCGTTTGCGAACAACATCGGTTAGATGACTTGATTGAGGCTGGTGTAATTTTGCCACCGGACTTTATCAAGTGTGATGTCGAGGGAGCGGAACTCTTGGTTTTTCAGGGCGCCTGCAAAACGCTCAACCGTAACGATGCTCCCATTCTTCTATTTGAAGCGAACGAGAAAGCAGCCAGAGAATTCGGACTCCAGGTAGCCAGTACGATTGAATTTCTAGGGAGTTTGGAGAAACCACGCTATTTCTTTGTTGAGGTGCAAGTTGGAGGAACTTTAGTCCCTGTCAACACGATTACTTCTGCTTACTCAAATATCCTAGCTGTTCCTTATTTAAAAAAAGATGACCTCGGTTTGTAACCACTTTTTTTCTTAACGCAATACTTTAGATGCTCGTTCATTTTTATTAAACAAGGTTCAGTGATTCCCATGATTCGCGTACTTCATTTTGCTGATTTAGTTAATCGATATGATTTCATTGACACAATTATCCGCAATGCGAATCCGTCTAAATTTAAGATGATGGTCTGTACTCTCAGTGACACCAGCAATATCATTTTCCCTGATTATAAGGAAGCGGGAATCTCTCATTGGGTTTTGCATGGCGATCGTCGTTCAGACTATCCTGTAATAGGCTTGAAGCTGGCCCAACTTCTCGAACGAGAAAAAATCGATCTCATCCACACGCACCATTACGATCAAGGTCTTATCGGTTGGTTAGCCACGCGCCTTTACCCGAAAACTCGCCTGATCCTGGGTCGGCACTATTCTGATTCGATCTACCGTTTAAGGAATGGCTGGAAACAAAAATCTTTAATTGCACTGGAACAAATGATGAATGGTGGGGCTACACGCATTATCGTTCCCTCTAGTTACATTGGAGAAATTTTGATAAAATGGCAGGGAGTCAATCATGATAAAGTTGATGTTATTCCTTATGGCTTTGAATCAGCAAAATATGCGGATCCATCTCCGGAAAATATCCAGAGATTGCGGAAAGATTTAGGGTTAAATGGACATTTTGTGATCGGAACATTTGGTCGCCTTCATGAAGAAAAGGGACACCGCTTTTTATTGCCAGCGATTCAACAATTAAAATCTCGCTTTCCTCATCTTTTATTGTTAGTTGTGGGAGAAGGACCGGAACGCAATGCGATCGCCGAACAAATTCAAGCAGCAGGTCTAGAAGATATGGTACAACTACTGGGATGGCGACAGGATGCGATGCAATTGATGGCAGCAGCCGATATCGTTGTACAACCGACATTACAAGAGGCATTTAGTCAAGTGATGATTGAGGCATTATGGATGAAAAAGCCATTAATAATTACTGAGGTGAGTGGGTCAACGGATATTATCAAAAATGAATAAAATGGGATATTAGTTCTTAAAGAAAATTCAGAGGTGATCGCGGCAGCAATTGAAAAGTTAGCTATTGATAAGACTCTGCGATCTCGCTTGGCTGAAGCGGGTCGAAGCTATGTAGAAAATTATTTGGAAATTCATAAAGTTATTCATCAATATGAAAAATCATATTTTCAGGCTCTAATAGATTAAACTAAAATCAATCAAATAATTTTATTTTGGACAACCATGAAAAAACTACTCAAATTAATTTATAAAAATCTCCCATTTAAAAAAGAAATTTTTTCTGTTGTTAAATTGATTGGAACTCCTCCAGCCTCAATTTACAAACACTTACATTTTCAAGGAAAATTTAAAATTAATATAGAAAATCTTTATTTTTGGATGAATCATTATGGCTTTTTAATTGAAAATGAAATTTTCTGGAATGGACTACAAGGGAGATATGAAAAAGTATCCTTAGATTGTTGGATAAACTTAAGCAAAATTTCTCATGTCATTTTAGATGTTGGGGCAAATACTGGATTATATTCTTTAGTTTCTAAAACAGTGAATCCTGCTGCTGAAGTTTATGCTTTTGAACCTGTACATAGAGTCTTTACAAAATTACAAGAAAATTGCGAATTAAATCAATATAAAATTAATTGTTGCCAATTAGCTCTGTCAAATTATGATGGAAAGGGTATTATTTATGATACACCGACTGATCATGTCTATTCTGTAACTGTCAACAAAAATTTACTGGCTAATGATTCATCAGTTATTGAAACTAAAATTATCACTTGTAAACTGGCTTCTTTTATTAAAGACAGAAAAATCCCTCATATTGACTTAATTAAAATTGATGTAGAAACGCATGAAGCCGAAGTATTAGAAGGATTTGAAGAATATTTACAATTGATGAAGCCTTCTATTTTACTTGAGATATTAAATTTAGAAATTGGGGAAAAAGTCGAAAAAATAGTGGAAAACAAAGGATATTTATATTTTAAAATTGATGAAATAAATTCTCCTGAAAAAGTAGATTTTATTATGCCTAATAGTTTAATCAATTCAACTAATCATGATAGTTATGGAAACTATTTATTATGTACAAAAGAAATTGCTAAACAACTTAAATTAATTAATGATTAGTCAAGGCAATAAAATTGTTGGTCAAAAATTACCATAAACTTATGAGTTGTCCTTTGTGTAATGAGAATCGCACAGCACCTTCCTGGTTGGGTTCTACCTTTTATCAAGGAGAGGAATTTACCTATATTCAATGCTTATCATGCAACTCGCTTTATTGCGATCCTATGCCCACGGATTTAGTCTTGGAGCAAATGTACGGGCTGAATTATGGCAAAAATTTTGGGGTGGATTTGGTCGTAGAAGATCCGAAATCGCCTCAGCACGTGATTGAGTGGTTAAAGAAAGAAAAAGTTGGAACATTTGTGGATTATGGTTGTGGTGCAGGGTCTTTATTGCAAGAAGCAAAAAAGTTAAATTGGCAGGCGATCGGTGTAGAGTTTAACCAAGAAGTTGCCAAAACTGTTGAGCAAAACACAGGTGCAATTATTTTTAATCGCAATTCCGTTAATCAACTACAAGAACCGATCGCGGATATCCTTCATTTGGGAGATGCGATCGAGCATCTCACCCAACTCAATAGCCAAATGCCGAAAATTTTAAGTTTAATTAAACCCGGGGGTTTATTATTAGCCCAAGGGCCATTAGAAAATAATACAAATTTATTTACTTTCACCTTAAGTTGCTTGAGATCCCTCCATCGTCGTCGAACAGAAATGCCGCCTTACCATGTCATATTGGCCACTGCCAAAGGGCAAAAGATCTTATTTCAACAGTTCGGATTAGAAGAACTGGAATACTCGATCACAGAAGTTTCCTGGCCTGCACCGAACCGATTATCTTTCTCCGAAAACTTAAACCCTCGCTCTGTTGCTCTATTTCTACTGCGTCGCTGTTCTCAAGCTTTTTCTGCATTACAACCGAACTCTTGGGGTAATCGTTACTTTTATGCAGGTCGCTGGAAGGGCTAATTTATGTTTCCTATTTCTCTCGTAATTCCTGTCTATAACGAAGCTGAAACAATCCCTGCTTTGCTCAAAAGTATCGTAGATCAAACTCATCAACCGGATGAAATTGTTTTTGTTGATGGGGGCAGTACAGATAATACAATCAGTTTGCTGCAAAATGCGATCGCCCAAAATTCATATATCCGACTTGTGGAAGCTGGACGAGCAACCCCAGGTAAAGGGCGCAATATCGGCATCGCGGCTGCGTCTTATGAATGGATTGCCCTAACTGATGCAGGAATCTGTCTAGAACCAAGCTGGTTGGAGCAACTGGTACAAGCTGTTGAGAAAAACCCCAAAGTGACAGTAGTTTATGGAAACTATGAGCCGATCACAAACTCTTATTTTGAGTCCTGTGCAGCTCTAGTCTGTCCTGCACCCAAGCAACAAAGACCCGGTGGCTGGATGCGCGGGCCAGTGATTCCATCATCATTGATTCGTCGAGATGTCTGGGAAGCAGTGGGAGGTTTTCCTGATTTACGGGCTGCTGAAGATTTAATTTTTATGGAACGCATTCAGGAGCAAGGCTTTTCGGTTGGCTGGGCACCAACTGCCACAGTCTGGTGGCAGCTACAACCAAATCTCGGCGCAATTTTTCGTAAATTTGTCCTTTACTCTAAACATAATGTTTGGGCAAATCGCCAGCAATATTGGCACTATGGCATTGCTAGGCAATACCTGATTGCTTTAGTTTGTCTGATTTTAGCTTTTATTCATAATTTGTGGTGGTTAGCTGTCCCGATATTGGGTTTTCTGGCCAGAGTCAGCAAAAGTATTTGGTTACGACGAGAAACCAGGGGGGTATTTGGGTTACTTAACCCCATTCAATTTTTTGGAGTTGCAGTTATTTTGGTCACGATTGATATGGCAACATTTGTCGGATGGATACAAGCACTGTTGATACGATTTAAACAGAAAAATTTATCAAAAAATCAGTCTGAGGTTCAACTATGAGTGACAAACCTGCCCTAAATTCAGGGGTTCTTTATATCAGTTATGACGGATTACTAGAACCCCTAGGACAGTCTCAAGTTTTTCAATATCTAAATCAACTGGCGAAAGAATATCCCATCACGTTGGTGACTTATGAAAAACCCGAAGATTGGGCAAAGACAAAAGAACGGAATGTTTTCATCGAAAAAGTTCGCGCTGCTGGAATTCGCTGGATTCCTTTGCGATATCATCAACGTCCTACTGCACCCGCCACCGCTTACGATTTAGCTGTCGGTTTTTTGGTTTGTATTTATTTAGTAATTCGTTATCGAATTAAACTCGTTCACGTTCGTAGTTATGTTCCGGCTGTCCTGGGTTTACTGTTAAAGCACATTTTTGGGGTTCGGTTTATTTTTGATATGCGTGGGTTTTGGGTAGATGAGCGAATTGATGCAGAAATATGGACGGAAAACTCTCGACTTTATAAAATTGCTAAGTGGTTTGAACGGCAATTTTTAACTCATGCGGATGTGGTGGTTTCCCTCACTCATGCTGGGGTTAAGGTGATGCAAAAATTTCCTTATTTGCAAGAAAATACACCTCGCTTTGAAGTGATTCCCACTTGTACGAATTTAGAAATATTTTATCCTAGGTTTAATATACAAAATAGACAAGACAGACCTTTCACTCTTGGATATGTTGGTTCTGTGGGAGGATGGTATCTTTTTGATATAGTTTTGGAGTGTTTAAAAGAATTATTAGAGATTAGACCTAATGCTCGATTATTAATTCTGAATCGAAATCAAGGTGATTATATCCGGAATCGTCTTAATTTTTATGGAATAAATGAGCATTTAGTGGAACTTAAAACTGTTTTTTATAATCAAGTTGCGGAGGAAATGCATCAGATGGATGCTGGGATTTTTTTTATTAAACCTGTTTTCTCTAAACAGGCATCAGCAGCTACCAAACTAGGTGAATTTTTGGGTTGTGGCATTCCTTGTTTAAGCAATGATGGCGTGGGAGATATGACAGAGATTTTAGAAGAGAATAAAGCGGGTGTAATACTCAGAGAGTTTGGACCCCAAGCACAAATTTTGGCAGTACAGCAACTGTTACAATTAGTTGAAGATCCCAGAGTAGGCGATCGCTGTGTTGCCACTGCCCATCGCTATTTTTCTTTGGAACAAGGTGTCAAGTCTTATAACCAGATTTATCAATCACTTTACAATCCTACTTTTTCGATAGAGGAAGAATTAAATCATGAAAAAAATTAAACAAGTCTTATGGTATGGAGAAGATCGTCCTTGTCCAGTTTGTCACTCCAGAAAAGCAAGGATCCTCGGTTCTAGAGGTGGACCATCTCATCACAGAGGCGAAGGTGTAGCAACCCATATCGTTCGTTCCTGTGACTGTGATACTGTTTACCAGTCACCCACTCTACTGCCTGAGTCCAATCCTTATGCGGCATACTCAGATCAAGAATACTTCAAAGGACATCACGCAGAAAACAAAATCTTGAATGGTGAGAGACTGGCGGCTTTTGCAGAACAGATTCTGGGAAAACCGGGCAAGATGTTGGAATTAGGATGTGGACGTGGAGAACTACTTAAGGGAGCAGCAAATCGCGGTTGGGAAGTTTATGGTGTAGAAATGACCGAAGGTTTCGCTAAGGTCGCGCAGTCCCATGACATCGAAGTTGAATACGCTTCCATTGAAACCTGTACATCTTTAGAAAAAGTTTATGATGCTGTACTTTTAGCTGCTGTTTTGGAACACCTTTATGATCCGATGGAAACTCTCATAAAAGTTCGAGAGGCAATTCGTCCAGGAGGTCTACTATTCATTGATGTTCCCAACGAAGGATCTTTAGTAACTAGAATTGGAAATACCTATATGCGTCTTCGTGGAAGGGATTGGGCAATAAACTTAAGCCCGACTTTTCCTCCATTTCATGTTGTTGGCTTTTCTCCATCTAGCCTGCGATACTTGCTTCACTCGACTGGATTTCGTCCATTTTCTCTAGAGCTTCATCGGTGGAGTAATGAATTACCCAAAGTAAAGGATATACGAGCCAGATTAGAACACAAAGGTCTTGATGTTGTCCAATTCATCGGTGGGCTGATCGGTATGGGTGATGGCATAACCTGCTGGGCAATCCGAGACTGATGAATATTACACTTGCTGAAGCACCTTTACTTAAGCATATTTATCGTCGGAGCTTTTTCCTGCGGTTTGGAGTTGCTATGGCCGCTTGGTTAGTCACTCTATTTTATCCAACTATGCCCTTAATCCAAGATGGGCTTGAATATGATCGATTAGCAGGGCAACTGGCATCGGACTGGTGGGCCGGAAGATATTCTGAGGTATTAGAAGTTGGGGTTGGTGCGCGAGCCCCGGGGCCAATTCTTCTGATCGCTGTTTTCTACTTTTTTACTGGAGGTTTACGAGTCTTACCTTTGGTTCTAGCATTTTACTCTTCCATTACTGCCTGGGGTCCAGTATTAACTTATAAAATTACCCGGCAGTTAGGAGCATCACCTTCTGCTGCCTATTACAGCGCACGCCTGATTATGTGGTCGCCAGTTTTTTTAATTTGGTCAGCTCTTTATAAGGAGGGAGCAATTTATGTAGTGTTAAATCTGATTGTTTATCATATTTTGTTGCTGCAAGAAAAATGGCAGCCCCGATCGCTCTTAATTATTGTTGCCTGTCTCCCTGCTTTATTTGCTTTACGGTTTTATCTTGCTGCTGGGCTTGCCCCAATCATCATGATTGGACTACTGATGGGGCGAATTAAAACACGGACTGATCTGATAAACTTACTGGGGTTATTGCTCAGGCAAATGATCATCGTTGGGGGTCTGATATTTCTTCTAGGGCAAGTCGGATTTTTTGAGCGTGTACAAGCAGATTTACCAGCCAACTTAGAGGAGGCTTTGGCAGATATCCAAAAATCCCGTTTTGATCTAGCAACCAGCGCTGAGTCTGGTTATTTACCTGATGCGGATGTTTCGACATCGGCAGGAGCATTAAAGTTTTTACCCTCGGGCTTACTTTATTTTTTAACTGTCCCTTTCCCCTGGCAGTTGGGAAGTATGCGACAAAATATTACGATTCCAGAAACTGCTTTTTGGGTGTTGCTTTATCCTCTAATGCTGAGTGGTATGAAGCGTGGATTTAGTCGCAACTACCAAGGAACTATGCTAATGATTATGATGACAGGAGCGATCTGTCTTTTATATGCATTATTTTCGGCAAATATTGGTACAACCTACCGGATGCGATCGCAGGTTTGGCTAATTTGGGCTGTGTTTGCTGGGTTCGGTTGGGAACAAAAGTATGAGCAGAAATTAGCTCAAAGGGAGTCCAGACAGCTTAGAGGAATAAGCCGATGAAAGTTTTAGCTTTAATGCCTGCTCTTTATAATACCTCTCCCGGTCAGCGGTTTCGGTTGGAACAGTGGGCCAGGTATTTACAAAAAGACGGATTTAATTTTACGTTTCTCTCTTTTGAAGATGAGGGGCTGCACGAAGTTATCTACCAACCCAAGCAATATGCTAGAAAAGTCCAGCTAATGCTCCAAGCATTTGTCCGTCGCTTAGACGTTTTAACAAAAGCGCAAAATTTTGATATTATTTTTATTTACCGAGAAGCCGCAGCCATTGGCCCTGCGGTAATCGAACGGCTGATTGCTCGTCAGGGACTTCCAATTATTTATGACTTTGATGATCCCATCTGGATGTCCTATAACAGCCCTACAAATGGATTTTTGAGCCGGTTAAAGTGGCCTAGCAAAACGGCAACGATTTGTCGCTTAGCCACGAAGGTTATGGTGGGAAATTCGTTATTAGCCCAGTATGCCACTCAATACAGCGATCGCGTTGAGGTCGTACCCAGTACCTTGGATATGAGGGATTATCCACCTAAAAGCGATCGCGAACCAAAAAACCCGCTTACCTTAGTATGGACTGGTAGTCATAGCACTTTACCCTTTTTGGAAAACATTAAAACACTTTTGCAACAATTGGCCAGTCTACATTCCTTCCGATTGTCAGTCATTTCTCATACCGATACCTATCAAATGGAGGGAGTACTGACTCTCTCCAAACGCTGGAATGCCGCGACCGAAGCGATTGATTTACATGATGCAGACATTGGTTTAGCGCCATTTCCAAATACCGGGTGGACACCTTGGCGCTGTCACGGAAAAATTTTGCAATATATGGCGGTGGGAATTCCCACAATCGCTTCCCCAATTGGCATAATTCCAGACTACATTCAAGATGGAGTCAATGGGTTTTTAGCCCAAACTGATGAGGAATGGGTAGAAAAGTTGTATTGGTTAATTAAAAATCCCGAATTAAGACGAAAAATGGGGCAAGCTGGACGAGAAACAATTCAAAATTATTATTCTGCTGAGGTCTGGATCCCTCAACTTCAAACCATTTTTGAAGAATCCATATCCTCGCACCGAGTTTCTAAGAGGTAATATTCAATGAAGTTTTTAAAATTAGTCCTGGCTATTCTTCTGGCTATCCTGCCCTCAATTTTTAAAATTCCGCTATATCGCTGGTTATTCCAGTATGATATTGGCAAAAATGTGCGAATCGGCTTGACAATATTTGTACAAGTTGAGGACTGTACAATTGGCGATGGCGTTAATATTGGTCATTTTAATTGTTTTTACAGAACTCAAAAAATTGACCTAGGTAATTTTACCAAAATTGGAGCTTTTAACCTGTTCCGGGGTGGAGAGCAGATTAATATTGGCTGCTACTCAACAATTTTACGCTACAACACTTTTAATTCTATTATAAACCCAGAATTAGTTAATCCAACAGAGCCTATTTTACAACTGGGAAAAGCCGTTTTTATTGCGGCAGGACACTGGTTGGATTTTACGGATAAAATTATGATTGGAGATAATACTATTATTGGAGGACGCAATTCTTCACTCTGGACTCATAACCGTCAACGAACTCGCTCAATTTCCATTGGTTGTAATTGTTATTTAGGGTCTGAAATTCGCGTCGCCCCTGGGGTGCAAGTGGCTTCTTTTTGTATTATTGCCTTGGGATCCGTCCTTATGGGGACATTTGATACTTCCGAGGTATTAATTGCTGGAAATCCAGCTAACATCGTGCGATCCCTTCAAGAAAGTGATCGATTTTTGATTAGCCAAAAAACTCGTGCAGATATTCCGGATGACTTAAATAGCCAATGTTTAGAAACATTAAATTCTTGAGTGAGCTCATTATTGGTGCGTTGTGGGGTATAAAAAATAAATGTGTGGATTATGCGGCTGGATTGATTACCACGTTTCAACTAGAAATAATTTTTATTCAAACATTGCATGAATAAAACACTACTTAAGGTTAGCAATAAATCATGAAAAAAGGTAAATGAAAGATAATTTTGACTTAAAAACTGTAGAAGGATTTGGTTCAGAATGGACTACCTTCGATCAATCGGAACTTGAAGAGTCAGAAATTACGGAAATATTCACTTCTTATTTTTCTATATTTCCTTGGGAAAACCTCCCTAATGATGCGGTTGGTTTTGATATGGGCTGTGGCAGCGGTCGATGGGCAAAATGCGTTGCTCCTAAAGTGGGAACATTACATTGTATTGATGCAAGTTCAGCCGCTTTGCAAGTGGCCAAAAATAACTTGTCTGAGTTAGAAAATTGTCAATTTTATCAATCCAGTGTGGATAAAATTACGCTGCTAGATAACTCGATGGATTTTGGCTATTCCCTGGGTGTTCTCCATCACATTCCCAATACTTTTCTGGGAATTAAAGGTTGTGTAGAAAAGCTCAAGCCGGGTGCCCCCTTGCTGCTATATCTTTATTATGCCTTTGATAATCGACCTTTTTGGTTTCGGTTAATTTGGAAAATCAGCGATATCATTCGGCAGGGAATTTCACAGCTTCCTTACCCAATTCGATATGGGATCAGTCAGATTATTGCTGTGCTGGTATATCTCCCACTCGCTCGCTTTTCTCTGATTTTAGAAAAAATAGGCTTTAATGTAGATTCTATTCCCCTGTCATTTTACCGAAATCGCAGCTTTTATGTAATGCGAAATGATGCTCTAGATCGTTTTGGCACTAAATTAGAAAGCCGATTCACTCAAGATGAAATACGTCAGATGATGGAAGCGGCTGGTCTGATAAATATTGTGTTTAGTGATCTCCCTCCTTATTGGTGTTCTGTAGGATATAAGAAATAGATGTGTGGATTATGCGGCTGGATTGATTACCGGGTCTCAAATCGAAATCATTTTCGTTCAACCATTGAACGAATGAATAAAACACTGCTGCATCGCGGCCCGGATAGCGGTGGAATTTGGGTTGATGAAGACGCAGGAATTGCATTAGGACATCGCCGATTAGCGATTGTGGATCTTTCCCCGGAAGGACATCAACCGATGATGTCGGCAAACGATCGCTATGCGATCGCCTTTAATGGCGAAATTTATAACTTCTTAGAATTGCGTCGAGAACTACAAAAACTGGGTCATCAGTTTCGCGGCGGTTCAGATACAGAAGTGATGCTGGCGGCGTTTACCGAATGGGGAGTCGAACCTGCCGTTAAACGCTTTAATGGAATGTTTGCATTTGCTCTGTGGGATCGGCAAGAACGGCTGTTACATTTGGGTCGCGATCGCCTCGGTGAAAAACCCCTTTACTACGGTTGGGTCGATGGAACGTTTCTCTTTGGTTCAGAACTCAAAGCCATTAAAGCTCATCCAAATTTCTCGGCAGAAATTAATCGAGATGCTTTAGCTCTTTACCTTAGATATTGTTACATTCCCGCACCTTATTCGATTTATCAAGGCATTTACAAACTGCCTCCAGCTTGCTTGTTAACCGTGCGATCACCAGAAACTCATGCCGAACCCATTCCCTATTGGTCGGCAAAATCGGCTGCCATTTCTGGTATTTCTCAGCCATTTTTAGGGTCCGAAACCGCAGCCATTCACCAACTAGATACTCTCCTACGAGATGCGGTGAGTTTACGGATGATGGCGGATGTTCCGTTAGGGGCATTTCTCTCCGGTGGAATTGACTCCTCAACCCTGGTTGCTTTGATGCAGGCGCAAAGCAGTCAACCGATTAAAACATTTACCATTGGAACCGATGAAAAAATTTATAACGAAGCCGAACACGCTAAGGCAGTGGCTCAACATTTGGGCACTGACCATACTGAACTTTATGTCACCGCAGAAGATGCTCTAGCTGTCATTCCTAAACTCCCCACCCTTTACGATGAACCCTTTTCCGATTCCTCCCAAATTCCGACTTTTCTGATTTCTCAACTGACTCGAAAACAAGTGACGGTCAGTCTTTCTGGTGATGGCGGCGACGAACTGTTTGCAGGCTATAACCGTCATTTATGGGGGCGTCGTTTTTGGCAAAAACTCGGCTGGATTCCCCCAATGGCTCGCCAAATGGCAGCTGGTGCAATAACTCAATTGTCTCCCGAAACCTGGGATACAATTTTCCAGAAATGCGATCGCTTTCTTCCCCACCAACTCAAACTCCGTCAACCGGGAGATAAACTGCAAAAGCTCGCAGAAATTTTAGCCATTCGCAACCCCCAATCTCTTTACAAACGTTTGGTTTCCAACTGCCAAAACCCCGAAGATGTGGTACTCGGTAGCACAGAACCCCCAACGCTATTAAGTGACTCGAAACTCTGGGGCGAATTCTCGGACTTGACCGAGTGCATGATGTACCTGGATGCGGTCACTTATCTTCCCGATGATATTTTAACCAAAGTTGACCGAGCGAGTATGGGGGTTAGCCTAGAGGCGCGAGTTCCCTATTTAGACCATCGGGTTGTAGAATTTGCATGGCAAATTCCGCTAAGGATGAAAATCCGGAACGGGATGGGCAAATGGTTGTTACGTCAGGTTCTTTATCAATACGTTCCTGCTGGTTTAATTGAAAGACCCAAAATGGGTTTTGCGGTGCCGATCGAGCGCTGGTTGCGCGGTGAGTTGCGCGATTGGGCTGAAGCGTTATTGGATGAACGACGACTGCGGCAAGAAGGATTTTTCAACCCCCAGCCGATTCGCCAGAAGTGGGAAGAGCATTTATCGGGTCGGCACGATTGGAAATACTATCTCTGGGATATTTTGATGTTTCAATCTTGGTTAGAGCAACAGAAATAATAGCGAAATTTTCCTCTCACCATCTTCATCATTGAATTAAAATTTAACGTAAATTAAATCCCTTAAAAAAATGATTTTTTCCTCTCCCTCCCAACCCACCCGCGTGATGCGAATTATTGCCCGCATGAATGTGGGTGGCCCTGCGACCCATGTTACGGTATTGAATGAAGGGTTAACTCATCTCGGTTATGAGTGTTTGTTAGTGACTGGGATGGAAACCAGTCGTGAAGGGACGCTCAAAGATGAATTCGCGGCGCGTCAGTTGGCGATGGAAATTATTCCAGACCTTGGGCGTGAAATTAATTTTCGTCAGGATATTGCTACTCTGCTCAAACTGTATCAGTTAATGCGTGAGTGGAAGCCGGATATTGTTCATACCCATACGGCGAAGGCGGGTTTGGTGGGACGATTGGCGGCGCGGTTAGCGGGTGTTCCTGTAGTGGTGCATACGTTTCATGGTCATGTGTTTCACGGGTATTTCGGGGCGGCGAAAACCCGGTTTTTTATTGAATTAGAGAAATTTTGTGCGAAACTGAGCAGCCGGATTATTACGATTAGCGATCGCCTGAAATCGGAAATTGTCAGCTATGGCATCACGGATGCTTCCCACATTGAAGTGATTCCTTTGGGTCTGGAACTCAATCGGCTCAAGGACGTCTCGACCACCAACCTGTTTCGCGCAGAATTCGGCTTACCGGCGGATGTCGGTTTAGTGGGTGCGGTAGGCCGTTTGGTGCCGATTAAAAATTTGCATCTATTTCTGGATGCGGCTGCGATCGCCTATCACCAAAATCCTAACCTGCGCTTTGCGATCGTTGGCGACGGCGAACTGCGTGGGGAACTTGAAACTTACGCCGAACACTTGCAAATTGAAAAAGCCGTCATCTTCACCGGATGGCGTCGGGATTTAGCTCAAGTGTATGCAGATTTGGATGCTGTGGTGATTTCCTCGGATAATGAAGGCACTCCCGCTTCTTTAATTGAAGCAATGGCTGCCGGTTGTCCAGTGATTTCTACCCGGGTTGGAGGGGTTCCTGATTTAATCCAGGAGGGTTATACTGGGCGTATGGTTCCCCCCCGGGACCCGGACGCTTTAGCTCAAGCCATCCTCACTTTATTTGAGGAGTCTACGACTACAGAGCAACTTGCACAGGAAGCCCAAAGGCTGACGTTACAAAACTATAATTCAGAGCGCTTGGTTGCCGATATGGACAAGTTTTACAAAACTTTAACCCGGGTCTCCAAAGCTTGTCTATCTTATCCAGAGATTGCATCAGAGGTGAACCGTCGTTAGACCCAGGATTGACCCAACTCAACCCAAAAACCGGGTTTTATCTCTCTTTCCATCAATCTCCACTGAACCCAGATGTACCACCAGATTAGGGCAATTTCATGAATACATATTGGTTACTCGCTGAGGCTGTCATTTTGTCTATGTTCCTCGCAGGCGGCGGAACTTATTTGGCCAGCTATGCTGCTTGCCGCTTTCGGTGGCTGGATAAACCGGGACAGCACAAGGCACATAGTCGCCCGATTCCTCTGTTAGGCGGAATTGCGATGTATGTAGGATTTATTTTGACTTTACTAATTGTTGATTCACGGTGGTTATTCTCCCAAGGGGTGACCTTGGCGATCGCCGCGACATTGCTGGCGGGGATGGGATTGTATGACGACCTGCGCGGACTCAATCCCCTGCCAAAACTAATCGGCCAACTCTTAGCTGGCATTGGGTTGGTCTATAGTGGTATTTTTATACATCTAACGGGAATTCAGGTGTTGGATATTGCCTTGACTTTATTTTGGGTGGTCGGGATCTGCAATGCTCTGAATCTACTAGATAATATGGATGGTCTGTCTGCGGGGGTGAGTGCGATCGCCTGTGTTGGTTTCGGGGCGATCGCCTGGTTCCAGGGACAAATTCCCTTGCTGGTGGTTTGTGGGACGCTCTTCGGGATTACGTTGGGATTCTTGCGGTTTAATTGGCATCCGGCTACCATTTTCATGGGAGATGCTGGCAGTCTGTTTATTGGATTTTTGTTAGCGGCCCTGGGATTGATGGTGATTTCCCCAAAAGCCGAATTTTCCGGAACTTGGCTGGTTCCAGTCGTTATTTTAGCAGTTCCAATTTTTGATACAACCCTGGTCACCTTCTCACGTCTGCGTCGCCAACTCAAAATCACCGATGGAGGACGGGATCACACATCTCATCGGTTGGTGCGGGTGGGTTTGACGGTTCCCCAAGGGGTAGGACGAATTTACAAGGTAGCTGGCGTTTGCAGTGGAATGGGAGTGGCGATCGCCCTCAACCCATCTTGGGCGATCGCGATACCGAGTGTCATGATTCTCGGTTTATTGGCGATCGCAGCCTTTTTTTGGTTTGAACAAGTGGACCTTTCCGATACCGGACAACCCACCCCGGATTTTCACCGTTCCCGGTTGGTTTCAGACTCAGAATCGTTAGCTTCTACACCAGTCTATAAACAATCCCAACTTTAATCCTTGATGCCCCACTTTGATTCAATTTTTTAATTAAACCACACCCCCATTATGTCGGAAAAATTGCAATAATTGGACTGGGTTATGTCGGGCTACCTTTAGCCATTGCTTTAGCCAAAAAATTCCCATCCACGGTTGGCTTTGATATCAACTCTGAGAAAATTCACGCCCTTACCCAGGGAATTGACTCGACTGGAGAAGTCTGTTTAGATGACTTAAAATCAACTTCTCTTCACTTCAGCAGTGACCCCAATCGTTTAAAATCAGCCAATTTTTTTATTGTTGCTGTTCCCACCCCGATTGACTCTAATCGTCAACCTGATTTAACGCCTTTAATCCGGGCATCAGAACTCGTAGGGCGGGTCTTGCAACCGGGTTCGGTCGTTGTGTATGAATCTACTGTTTATCCCGGGGTGACAGAGGAAATTTGCGGAACAATTTTAGCCCGAAAATCTGGATTGCGTCCGGGTATTGATTTCAAATTAGGCTATTCTCCAGAACGCATCAATCCTGGAGATCCAGAACATAGGCTGGAAACGATTATTAAAGTGGTTTCTGGGGAAGATGCGGAAACGTTAGAGCGGGTGGCGCAGGTTTATGAATCCATTATTGATGCGGGGATTTATCGCGCTCCTTCGATTAAAGTCGCCGAATCCGCTAAGGTCATTGAAAATATTCAGCGGGATTTGAATATTGCCTTGATGAATGAACTGGCTTTAATTTTTGACCGCTTGAATATCTCGACTCACGAAGTATTGGCCGCCGCCGGGACTAAGTGGAATTTTTTACCCTTTAAACCGGGACTGGTAGGCGGTCATTGCATTGGGGTTGACCCATATTATCTAACTGCAAAAGCCAAACAAGTTGGCTATCATCCAGAGGTGATTCTTGCGGGTCGGCGCATCAATGACAATATGGGGCGTTATCTGGGTCAGCGGTTAATTAAACTATTGACCAATCATGAAAATATTCCCATTAAGCAGGTCCGGGTGGGTATTTTAGGGATGACATTTAAAGAGAATGTCCCGGATACTCGCAACACTCGGGTTCCCGATATTGTGGCAGAACTCGAACAGTTTGGCATCAAACCTTTAGTCCATGATCCGATTGCCAATCCGGAGGAAGTTCAGCAAGTCTATGGGATTTCCCTCACTCCTTGGTCTGAGTTCTTTTCCCTGGATGCACTGATTCTAGCGGTGCCGCATCGCCAGTATTTAGAATGCTCACCGGATGAATTAATCCAATGCCTGAATCCCGAGGGCATTTTTATGGATATTAAATCAGTATTGAATCCGAGTCTTTTTCCTTCAAAAATAGTTTACTGGAGTTTATAACGGTTTATGAAACCTATTTTAGTGACTGGGGCGGCTGGTTTTATTGGCTTTCATTTGTGTCAGCGGTTGTTAGGACGAGGGGAAACGGTTCTGGGCATCGATAATCTGAATGATTATTATGATGTTAACTTAAAACGATCGCGACTGGCTTTGTTGCAAGCGCATCCCCAGTTTGAGTTTTGCCAATTAGATTTGAGCGATCGCCTGGGGATGGAGAAACTATTCGCTCACTATCAACCAGACCGGGTTATCAATTTAGCGGCTCAAGCGGGGGTCCGTTATTCTTTAACCCATCCTCATGCTTATGTAGAAAGTAACTTAATCGGGTTCACGAACATTTTAGAAGGCTGTCGGCACAACAATGTCAAACATTTGGTATTTGCATCTTCCAGTTCAGTTTATGGTGCAAATACCAAAATGCCCTTTTCAGTTCGAGATAATGTAGATGCGCCTATTAGTTTATATGCTGCGACTAAAAAAGCCAATGAATTGATGGCGCATACCTACAGCTATTTATATGGATTGCCGACGACGGGTCTGCGATTTTTCACCGTTTATGGTCCTTGGGGCCGTCCCGATATGGCGTTGTTTCTATTTACCGAAGCGATTTTAGCTGGAAAGCCGATTCCTGTGTTTAACTATGGTAAAATGAAAAGAGATTTTACATATATTGATGATATTATTACAGGGGTTGTCCGGGTTCTTGATCGCATTCCCAAGAACAATCCAGAGGCAACGGAAGCGCCCTCTCCTAGTCCGGGTCTAGCTGTTCCTTATAAAATTTATAATATCGGCAATAATCAGCCGGTTGAATTGTTGCGATTTATTGAAATTTTAGAGGACTGTCTGGGGAAAAAAGCTGAAAAAGAGTTTCTTCCTATGCAACCGGGGGATGTACCGGCGACTTATGCCGATATTGAGGAATTGGAGCAAGATGTAGGATTTCGCCCCAGTATTCCCCTGGAGGTCGGAATTCCCCGGTTTGTTTCTTGGTATCAGTCCTATTATCGGGCTTCTGGTGGCGAGAAAGTGTAGAGTGTATCTGAATTTATGCCTCAGTCAGAATGATAGCTCTATTCCTCACAGAATCAAGGCTGGGGGTTATTAAATCAAGTCTATCGTCTAAATATCGATGATGCTAATTAAAAATTCCTACTTATTTGTATAATTAGTAGTTTGTGGCATTTTATCATCAGGTTGGTTTAAATAGTTTGCAATCTAGGGAATGTGTATGACAACATTCCCTATTTTTGTATGACAACTCCTGGATGCTGAATAATCTGAACTCTGGTCAGGCCCCTCCCCCAACTCCTGGATGCGCCCCTCTAGTTTCTGAATTCATTATTTTCTATAATGTTTTGTAATGCTCACCCAATTCTAGGAGAGTCTCC
>NZ_JAFLQW010000591.1 GCF_017313335.1 Phormidium pseudopriestleyi FRX01
CCCTAAATGTAGAGGCGATTCGCGAATCGCCTCTACATTTAGGGGAGATTCTCCAAATATGGGTAAGTCCTGTGGGAGAGATTGGACAGTTACTGCGTTTGACGGTGGGGAAGGATTGGAGGGAAACATCACCTCCAGTAACTGAGTGACAATCTGTTGCCAACTGAGGCGATCGCGCACAAATTGAGGACCCGAAATTCTCACCTGTTCTCGCCAATCCGGTTGAGAAATCAGTTGCTCCATTAACGCAATACAACAATCCCAATTCGGAGCCAAAAAATGGCGCATTTCCCCCCGAGATTCTACGGATTGAACTTCACTTTTAATCTGGAGGGCAAAATCAGCATGAGTAAATTCATCCGTGGGTCCGCCTTGGGTACAAATCACCGGCAATCCACAGGCGATCGCCTCTAAAACCGGCAAATTAAATCCTTCAGCGGAATAGGGAGACAGATAGCCATCGGCAGCTTGATAATAGCGAATCAGTTGTGAACTGGGTAAAGGGTCGCCGATATAGGTCAAGTGGGCTTTAAATTCTTCTAACCCGCGATCGCTTAAAATCTTTTTAGCAGTAAAAACAATGGATTCCCAAGATTTATAAATTAAATCAGACCCTTTTAAGACTAAGCGAGCTTGAGGATATTTTTCCAGGATTTTGGTAAAACAAAAAATGATTGGAAAAATCCCTTTTTCCAAGGTCATACTACTAACATTTAAAAAAATAAATTCATCCTCTTGCCATCCCAATTCTTGTCTTAAAGAGGCCCGTTCTTCCTTGGGGAGGGGTTTGTAAAGGGTTGGATCAACCCCGAGGGGGACGGTGACGATGCGATTGGGGTCAGCACCACTGCGGAGAAAACCGTCTTTAGACCATTGAGAAGAAGTAATAATGACCGTATTAGAATTTTGATGTAAGGCTTCAAGAGACTTCCCGGGGTTTAACCGTAAGAGTTCTTGAGGGACAATTCCCCATTCCGTGGTTGCAAATAAATAAGTCCGATCGCTTTGCAGGGCGGATTTAAAATTAAATGGACTATACATCCGCAGGGTGGCATCGGCAAATAGGTTGGGGGGTGGGTGTGCGATCGCGCGTAAAGCGGATTCCGATTCGGAATCAAATAAACCTTGAATGGGTTGAGAATTTCGATCCAAGAATGGAATCTCTTGGTGAAATAGCTCCAAATTTGGATATTGGAGCATTTCCAGGAGTTGAAATTGATTGGCGATCGCATAAGAATGGGTCTGAAATCGCCAACCTTCGACAATCAGTCTCCCCGTTGCTGTATTTGTTGGGGTAGGATGGATTACGGGCGCAGTAAAAGAGGGTTTAGATTGGGGAATCAATACCTTTAAATATTGGTCTACAACCTGCTTCCAAGTGTAGCGATCGCCCACCCATTTCGGCCCTGCTTGCCTTGCTTTTTCCCGCAATGCCGGTTTCTCGATAATCCGCTCCATCAAATGGATTAAATGGTCTACATCAGGAGCAACCACAAATCTCATTTCCCCAGATTCCAACTGGCGCTGTTCTAATTGACTCTGGATGGGGAAAGCAAAATCTGGATGAATAAAATCATCCGTTGGTCCACCTTGGGTGCAGATCACAGGTAATCCACAAGCTGCTGCCTCTAAAACGGGCAAATTAAATCCTTCCGCTAGATAGGGAGAGACATAAGCATCGGCAATTTGATATAACGCCGCTAAATCTGTACAAGATAGATTTTTGCCGATATAGGTTAATCGCTCCTGAACCCTTTTTTGCTCAGATGCCGTGAGGGTCTGACTGCAAATTCTTGCAATTTCTTGGCGGGCTTCAAAGAGATAATCTCGACCTTTTAAGATTAATCTAGCTTCGGGAAATTTTTGGACAATGGCAGCAAATGCTTTTAATAATCGAGCCATACCGTGGCGGTTATTAAAGAGCAAACCATTGGTGAAAAAGACAAAATTTTCCCCGAGTCCAAATTGCTGACGTAAAGCGAGGCGTTTTTCTGGAGATGCCGGTTTGTAGAAGTAGGGGTCTACACCGAGGGGAATCACAACCACGCGATCAGAGTCGGCACCACTGCGGATAAATCCATCCCTTGACCAATGGGATGCGGTGACAATAATCGTATCGGAATTGTTATGAGCCTCTTGGAATGAGGAGACTCCCATGCCACGGAGGATGGACTGAGGAATAATACCCCATTCTGTACAGCCAAACATGACCGTGCGGTGAGTGGTGGAAGGGGCTAAATTAAACGGACAATAGACGCGAAGGATGGCATCAGCAGATTCATCCCCTGTAGGTTGGGGAATCAAGTGTAATTTGGGTTCTCTGGAGTCCCCCAATAACCCACTGACGGGTTGCCAATTGTCGGTAACGTAAGGCATATCCCGGTGGAGGACCTGGATTTCAGGGCGATCGAGGAGTTCTAAGAGTAGAAACTGATTGATCAGAGAATAAGAGTGGGGAAGAAAACGCCAGCCTTCGACAATAATCCGCATGAGTTTAAAATGCTAGAGCGATCGCGCCACGGTCCATCGGGACAACATAAACGATAGAATCAGTTAAGTCATTCAGTCAACCTCTTTTGGGCCGGTCTGTTTTGGGATAAATTGTCTGCAAAACCCGGCCTAACTGTTGACTGGAGTGATTGCTGCATCTTTTCTTGTCCCCCCCTAGCCTCTTAGGAGAGGGGGGCTAGGGGGGAGAGGTTCCTTATCGAACACTACCGTTTTACTGTTTTCTTATCTTTCAATTATGACCTTAACGCTGTACAACACCCTCACCCGTCGTCAGGAACCGTTTGAGCCAACCGAACCCGGTCAGGTGCGGATGTATTGTTGTGGGGTTACGGTCTACGATTATTGCCACTTGGGTCACGCCCGCTCCTATATTATCTGGGATATTCTACGCCGATATCTACAATGGCGGGGATATGCGGTTCGCTATGTGCAGAATTTTACCGATATTGATGACAAAATTCTCAACCGCGCCAGACAGGAAGGGACATCAATGGAGGCAGTGGCCGATCGCTACACTCAAGCCTATTTTGAAGATATGGCAAGGCTGAATGTCCTGGAAGCTGATGCCTATCCCCGCGCTACTCATACCTTAGATGGGATTAAGCGCTTAATTGCCCAGTTGGAACAAAAAGGCTTTGCCTATCCGGCAGGTGGCGATGTTTATTACAAGGTGCGTGAGTTTGCTGACTATGGAAAACTATCGGGACGCCAGTTGGCAGAAATGCAAGCGGGGGCCAGTGGTCGGGTGGAGGCTGAGGACCCGGAGGAACTGAAAAAGCAAGACCCGTTTGATTTTGCCTTGTGGAAGGCAGCTAAACCCGGGGAACCGTCTTGGGAATCCCCTTGGGGTGCAGGACGTCCGGGATGGCATATTGAATGTTCGGCGATGGTGCGCGAGGAGTTGGGAGAGACGATTGATATTCATGTCGGGGGTGCGGATTTAATTTTCCCTCACCATGAGAATGAAATCGCCCAATCGGAAGCGGTGACGGGTCAAGCTTTAGCTAAATATTGGCTACATAATGGCATGGTGGCGGTGAATGGGGAAAAAATGTCTAAGTCATTGGGCAATTTTACGACGATTCGCCAGTTGCTGGATCAAGGGGGTGTAGACCCGATGGCGCTGCGGTTGTTTGTTCTGCAAGCGAATTATCGCAAACCGTTGGATTTTACCGATGAGGCGATCGCCAGTGCGGAAAATGGCTGGACGACGCTCAAGGACGGGTTACGATTTGGTTATGAGTATGGCAGTAAGTTGGGGTGGGATTTGGGGGCGATCGCACCTGAATCTGATGCCATCGTCGAACGATTTCAGATGGCGATGGATGATGACCTGAATACTCCATCGGCGTTGGCGGTATTGTTTGAATTGGCGAAGGAATTACGTCGTCAAGGCAATATTTGGGTTCATGAAGGGAAACCGGATATGGACCCGGAAGAGTTACAAAAGCAATGGGTTACCTTGCGGGAGTTAGGGAAGGTTCTAGGTTTGGAAGTGAATCCAGTGGTCGAAAATGCGGCACCAGAACCCGGAGGATTGAGTGATGAGCAGATTGAATCGCTGATTCAGGACCGACTCGCGGCGCGTCAGGGGAAAAACTTTGCCGAAGCCGATCGCATTCGGAATCAACTGCAAGAACTTGGGATTAGTTTAATTGATAAACCTGGAGGTGTCACCCAATGGCGAAACCTCACCCCCCCGCCCCTCTCCTAAGAGGCGAGGGGGGGACAAGAAACCTCTCCCCCCGCCCCTCTCCTAAGAGGCGAGGGGGGGACAAGAAAAGGAAGCAGTTTTCAACCCAACGGGAAAAGGCGATCGCCTCATCTATAGCGGTTCTTGCGCCCTCACCCCAAACCCCCTTCGACCCCCTTCGACCCCCTTCGGCGGGGCTCAGGGCTCAGGACAGGCTTCGGCGGGGCTCAGAGTCGAAGGGGGCTTTAGAGATGACCTCATGAGTCCACCGAACCGCTATATAACCACCCTTAATCCAGCCTTTATCTTAAATTAGCCATGTCCCCCCAGCGTATTAAAATTTCTCTAACAACCCTGCTGCTGATTTTCACCCTCGGCTTAATGGTGATATTGCTGTGGCAACTGCGGAGTTTGCTGATTACCTTGATGGTCTCTGTTGTCCTAGCCGCTTCCATCTCGCCTGTGGTGAATTGGGCGGAAAAATGGCATATTCCCCGCTGGATTGCCACAATTATTACCTACCTTACCCTGATTGGCGGGTTAACTGGGGTGGTCTTATTAATTGGACCGACAGCTTTGGATCAAATTCAGCGGTTAATTCGTCAGCTTCCCTCTTATTTGGAAACGTTGCGACTGATTGCAGAAGATTTGGCGGCTAGACTGATTGATACTCCTCCGGAGTTTGTGCGCCAGTTTTTTGATACCCAGTCTTTAACTACTTGGGGAATTCGCTCAACCCAACAACTGGTACTCCGGTCTTATGGATTAACTAGAGGGTTGCTTGGCGGTGTGGTGACCTTGATTTTATCTATCTTTATTTCTGGTTATATGGTGGCGGATAGTCACAGTTTAATTAAAAGTTTGGTGCAACTGTTTCCGAAACCTTGGGATGAGCGTTTGGAGACTCAAGTTAGGCCGATTAGTCAGCG
>NZ_JAFLQW010000486.1 GCF_017313335.1 Phormidium pseudopriestleyi FRX01
ACCTTGGCAAGGTTCGGGAACCAGAGGTGCTCTTAATTGTGAGGCAAATCCCCCTGAACATAAAAACCCTACTCTTGTAAGCATCCCAAACCCGTTAAACTACCGCCGCAAACCGTTGATTTAACGCCTCCCGCGCTTGTTCTCGGTCATCAAAATGGATTTTTTCCGTACCGAGAATTTGATAGTCTTCATGGCCCTTCCCGGCAATCACCACCCCATCCCCGGGTTCTGCTTCCAGGATGGCAGTCCGAATCGCCGTCGCCCGATCGCCAATCACCCGCGCTGAGATAGTCTTGGGAATCCCTGCCGCCACATCCCTTAAAATCTGTTCCGGGTCTTCCGTGCGGGGATTATCCGAAGTCACCACCACCACATCAGCCAGTTCAGCGGCAATTTTACCCATAATCGGACGTTTGGTGCGATCGCGATCGCCCCCACAACCAAACACACAAATCAATTTCCCCGAAATAAAAGGCCGCGTCGCCTTCAGCACATTTTCCAAACTATCCGGCGTATGAGCATAATCCACGATCGCGCTAATATCCTGGTCCGGTTTAATCAGCACCTGTTCCATCCGTCCCGGCACTCCCGGAAACTCCGGCAACACTGCCACAATCTCGGCCAATGGAATCCCAAAATGCAGGGCCGCCCCCACCGCCGCCAGCATATTTTCCACATTGTATTGTCCCACCAAGGGCAAAGAAAACTTCACCTCACCCACCGGCGTATGCAGCATTCCCTTCACCCCTGCCGGTTCATACTGGATATCACTCGTCCATAAATCCGCCTGGGAATTGTGGGTGCTATAACTCCACAGCTTATCCCCACTCAACCGTTCAGCCAAGCGTTGTCCATAACTATCATCAATATTCACCACCCCGCGACCTGCCAAATATTCGGCACTGAACAGCTTTGCTTTCGCCTCGAAGTAATTTTCCATATTTTCATGGAAATCGAGGTGGTCCTGGGTCAAATTGGTAAAAATCCCGACTTGAAATGGCAACCCCTGCACCCGTCCCTGGGCCAAGGAATGGGAACTGACTTCCATCACCCCAAATTGACATCCCGCCTGAATTGCATCACTTAACTGATGATTCAGGTCCACGGCAAAGGGAGTGGTATGGGTCGCTACTTGTTCAAATCCCGGCCACCGGACATACAGGGTCCCTAACAGGGCCGTGGGTTTTTGGACTTTCTGGAGAATAAACTCCACTAAATGAGTAGTCGTCGTTTTGCCGTTGGTCCCCGTTACCCCAATTAAATTGAGTTTTTTACCCGGTTCTCCATAAAACGCTGCTGCTACTTTGGCACAGGCAGCGGTCATATCTGCCACCGGAATGACCACTGCATGGGATGGCGAGGGATGTTTTTGCGCCGCTTGAGGACTGACTAATGCCGCCACTGCACCGTTGGCGATCGCCGAGGGCCAAAAATCTCCCCCATCCACACGGGTTCCCGGCATCCCGATAAATAAATCCCCTGGTTGGCACCCATGAGAATTGGTACTTAAACCCGTGACTTCGATTTCCAGGGCCTCCTTGTCAAGGGTCTCTAACAAAATGCTGGGTAATAACGCTTTGAGCTTCATCGTTTTAATTCCTAACAGGCAGTTGGGCGATCGGTCATGCAATCGACAGGGTAACGGGGTGGACTCCCCTCTTACAATGGTAGGTTTTTACCTTTAGGGTGATTCTCCGGTCCCCGGACCTTGCCAAGGTCCAGGTTAGGGTGGGGTCTTCTGGACGTGGCGATCGCCTGAGTTAAGCACTCTTTACAGCGATCGCGCCTGTATGTAGGCGGGGGACATCTCTTTCTTCGTGACGAAAGCGATCGCTTTCGTCACCGCCAACACTCTCCAGCCACTCATTCCTCCCTCTTGAAGCGCGATCGCGCTTCAAGAGGACCCCACCCTAACCCGGACCTTGGCAAGGTCCGGGGACCGTCGCTGGAGTTAAATTTGAAGCAAATCACCATGAGCGTAAAAACCTACCCTTGTAAGGGACTCCCCCTCCCCTCTCGTCTTGCATGATTTTTCGCCTATTTTGAATCATTTTTCGGAAAGTATTGCTGTAACATTTGCTGCACTTGCTCCACCGAGGCCCGAGGAGAGGGCCTCGGCAGGGGTTCCTCTTTTGGCGGAATTTCTGCGTCGGGGTCCGGGGTGCTCACGCAACACAGGACCGGGATTTCATACTCATAGGCGGCAAACCAATCCGCTTGGGTGGTAATGTCGCGCACCTCTAGTTCAAAGTTCAAGTCTTGAATCTGTTCTAGTTTTTCCTGCAACCCCTCGCAGAGGTGGCAATCCGGCTTGCTGTACAATATTAATCGCATTTTCTATTTACTCCAGTCCCCAACTGTGGTTATTTTATGGGAAAGCCAGCATTAATCATCATTGGAGTAGATGCCGCGATCGCCCAAATTAAGCCTATAATTTGGATTGGCATTTCAACCCTGAATGTCTGCGTCTTAATACTCAGAGGAGTAGGGTGGGCACGGCCCACATAGCTGTTCGGTGGGCAATGCCCACCCTACGATTGTTACGGCCCACATAGCTGTTCCGTGGGCAATGCCCACCCTACTATTGTTTCTGGTGGGCAGTGCTCCGATCTATTCCTTTGGGCAACTTCATAAAATTTTACCAAGCAATGTAATCCTTTAGGAATAGGAATTTCAAGCCCTTGGATAGAAGCAAGTACACTGCTAAACTCCTCCCTTAGAAATAAAATACTTATTCCCGACCAAGTTAGGGGTGTTTTAGGCTATGATTAATTTTGGAAACCCTTAAATGACTGATTACAGTAAAGAAACGAGCATGGTCAACTCAGTACAGGCACTCACCAAATCCACCACCAGCCTCGACCTTGATGAACTCAACCAACGATTTGAGTCATCCCATCCCCAGGAGATTCTGGCCTGGTGCATCAACAATTTTCCCACAGGGCTTGTGCAAAGCACGGCATTTGGAGCCACCGGCATGGTGGTCATGGACCTCCTCTACCGTGAACTGAAATCCAATCCCCCGGTGCTGTTTCTGGACACTTTGCACCACTTTGCCGAGACCCTGGAATTGGTAGAACGCTCTAAGCAGCACTACAACCTAGATTTGCATATCTACAAAAATACCGAGGCCAGCGATCGCCACGAGTTTGCCCAACATTACGGTACTGCTTTGTGGCACAGCAACATTGAACAATTCCACTATCTGACCAAAGTGGAACCCTTGAAACGGGGCTTGGAAGAACTCAATGTCGTCGCCTGGATTACTGGACGCCGGAGGGACCAATCTAGCTCTCGCGCTCAAATGCCGATTTTTGAACGGGATAACGATGGACGCATTAAAGTCAATCCCTTAGCGAATTGGACCCGTAAAGAAACCTGGAGTTACATCATGCAGCATGGTGTTCCTTACAATAGCCTCCATGATCAAGGGTATGGCAGCATTGGCGATGAACCTCTGACTACCCCAGTGGGTGCAGGCGAACATGAACGCGCCGGACGTTGGCGGGGTTCGGCTAAAAGCGAATGCGGTATTCATATCTAAGGGGAAGTTAATAGTCTTTTGTCCTCGGGTTTAAAGCAAGGCGATCGCGCCTGTTTGTGCAACTGGTAAAGAAACAAAGCACAATAGACAAAGGACAAAGGACTAATAACAACCCATGATTAAAATTCTGCATCTTTCAGATATCCATATCGGCAGTGGGTTTTCCCACGGGCGGATTAATCCAGCCACGGGCTTAAATACGCGGTTAGAAGATTTTGTCAGCACTTTGAGTCGCTGTATCGATCGCGCCATTGCAGAACCCGTGGATTTAGTCTTGTTTGGCGGGGATGCCTTTCCCGATGCCACACCACCTCCCTTTGTCCAGGAAGCCTTTGCGCGTCAATTTCATCGGTTAGTCGAGGTAAATATCCCCACAGTTTTGCTCGTCGGCAACCATGATCAGTATTCCCAAGGACAAGGGGGAGCAAGTTTATCGATTTATCGCACTTTGGGAGTCCCGGGATTTATTGTTGGTGATAGCCTCACCACTCATCGCCTAGAAACTGCTCAGGGTCCGGTGCAGATTATTACTTTGCCTTGGATTACCCGTTCCACCTTAATGACGCGATCGCAAACTGAGGGAATTTCCCTATCCGATGTGAATCAGTTATTAATTGACCGTTTGCGAGTCGTCCTAGAAGGGGAAGTCCGCAAATTGGACGACACGGTGCCAACGGTCCTGCTGGCGCATTTGATGGCCGATCGCGCCGAATTAGGGGCGGAACGGTTTCTGGCTGTCGGGAAGGGGTTTACGATTCCGATTTCCCTGTTAATTCGATCCGAGTTTGATTATGTTGCTTTGGGTCATGTTCACCGCCACCAGAACCTGAATCCCACGAACAATCCGCCGGTGATTTATCCCGGGAGTATTGAACGGGTGGATTTTAGTGAGCAGAAGGAAGATAAAGGGTATGTGATGGTGGAGTTAGAACGGGGACAGGCGAAGTGGGAATTTTGCCCGTTGGTTGTGCGAGCTTTTAAGACGATTAAGGTGAATGTATCGGAGGCGGAGAATCCTCAAGAGCAGATTTTAAAGGCGATCGGCAAACAGGAGATTAAGGATGCGGTTGTGCGGCTGATTTATCAATTGCGATCGCACCAAATTGATTTAATTGATAACGCCGCAATTCATCAAGCCTTAAGTGAGGCACATAACTACACCATTCAAGCTGAACTTGTCAGCCAACTCGCCCGACCCCGAGTTCCCGAACTGAATGCTGGGGCTGGAATTGACCCACTGAGTGCGCTACAAACCTATTTAGACAATCGAGAAGGCTTAGAGGATATCAAAACCGATTTGCTAGAAGCGGCAGAGGGTTTATTGGCCGGAGATGAACAGATGTGGCAATTTTCCTCAAATGCTGAAGATAGGGGACAGAAGGAGGCGATCGATAATGCCTCAGTGCAGTTAAAATTACTTTAGAATGACTTGACAAAATTAGACATTTGTGCTAAAAATATTCCCTAAACATGGGGAATAGTGGTTGCTGTAAAATAGAGGCCAGGTAACAATATCACCCTGGCTACACCCGAGGTAAAAATGAGAATCCATAAAATTTCGGTTACCAACCTTTTTGGTATTTTTAATCACTCCATCCCCTTAAATTTAGATGAGCGAATTACCATCATTCATGGTCCCAATGGGTTTGGTAAAACTATCTTACTAAGAATGCTCAATGGCCTGTTTAATTCCCGTTACTTGGAATTAGTGACAATTCCCTTCAGCGAATTTCGGGTCGAGTTTGATGAGGGTAGCCAGTTGGTGGTCACCCAATCAATCGATAAAAATCCCAAAGCTAAAAAGCACCCTGCAACCCTTCAATTGTTCGATTCGAGATTATCTAAAAGCGATAAATTTCAACTCATTGATGTAGCTTCTGATTCCAAACGATTCAAACAAATTAGCCAAATTATTGATACTGTTATTCCAGAAATAAACCGTATCGATTCTACAACATGGCTACATTTACCAACTCATGAGCAACTCTCTTTTGAAGATGTCATTACTAGATTTGGTAAATTTTTACCCGAACAATTAGGAAGAATAAACCCAGAGCCAAATTGGTTGATTGATGTCAAAAAATCTATGCCAGTGCGGTTAATAGAAGCTCAACGTTTATTAAATTTAAGTAATGTTTTGAGAGGGAGAGGATATACGAGAATTTCCTCCTCAATCGCCTCCGTTGCTGCCTACTCTGAAGAACTAGCCGAACATATTCAGAGCAAACTTGCTGAATATGGAGAATTAGCGCAATCCCTGGACCGAACTTTTCCAGCAAGAGTAGTCAAAACCACCGCACCCTCTGACTTAACTGCCGAAAAAATTCATGCCAAGTTAAGGGAAATCGAAGAAAAGCGATATCGCCTGATAGCAGCGGGACTTTTGAATCAAGATGAAGACCCCGATTTTCAAGTTGACCGATCTATTGATGACACCGCCAAAAGTATTTTATCCGTTTATGTAGAAGATGTCGAGAATAAGCTGAGGGTATTTGAGGAACTGGCTCAAAAAATAGAAATTCTCAAACGGATTATTAATAGCCGATTTTGTTATAAAAGTATCAGCATTAATAAAGAAAAGGGGTTTATATTTCAGGCTCATGATAGTAAGCATTTATCCCCGGAGAACTTATCATCGGGTGAGCAACACCAATTGGTCATGCTGTATGAGTTATTATTCAAAGCACAACCCAATTCCCTGATTCTAATTGATGAGCCTGAACTGTCGTTGCACGTTGCTTGGCAAGCGCAGTTTCTCAAGGATTTACAAGAAATCGCCCAATTGGTCAATATTGATGTGTTAATGGCGACCCATTCTCCCGATATTATCAGCGATCGCTGGGATTTGACCGTAGAGTTAAAAGGGCCATGAGAGAACATTTAACACCCGATCGCCTTGCGAACAAAATTCGCTTAATGCGGACTCAATATCAGGGAACATTTTTAATAACCGAAGGCGATACAGATGCACGAGTCTGGAAAAATTTAGTCAATACCAGACTATGTTCTGTAGAAAATGCTAACAACAAGCAAAAGGCTATTGCTGCACTCGATATCCTGGAAAAGGATAACTGTGCCGGAGTGTTAGCGGTTGTGGATGCGGATTTTGAGCGCCTAGAGGGGAACATATCCCTTACCCCAAATCTACTGATGACCGACAGTCACGATATGGAAACGATGCTACTCCAGTCCCCTGCCTTAGAAAAAGTTCTAGCTGAATATGGATCAGAAGACAAAAAAAACAAGCTGACGAAATCTACAGGTCAAGATATTCCTACCCTCCTGATTTTACCCGGAGTTTTTATTGGCTACTTGCGATGGTTGTCTCTCAAAGAGGGTCTTTCCTTAAAATTTGAAGATTTATCCTTTAAGAAATTTATTGATGAGACGACTTTAGCCTTAGATAAATTTAAACTAATCAAAACTGTTAAAAATAACTCACAAAGGCATGATTTAGATGAACAAATTCTTCACAAGCAGATAGAAGATTTAAAACAAAAAACTCACAACCCCTGGTCTGTCTGTTGTGGTCATGATCTCATCTGCATTCTGTCTATTGGACTCTGTAAAGCCTTCGGGTCCTGTAACACCAAGCAAGTCGAAACCATTATCCTAGAAAAAGATTTACGGTTGGCTTATGAACGGTCATTTTTTTCAAGGACAGAACTATACCAAGCTATTCTACAATGGGAAGCCGCGAATCAACCTTTTCAGGTTTTGGCTTCTATTGAAGAATAGAAATTACTTCTACAGAAGATTCAAACTTTTCTGCGCTATCGGAAGACCGGGTTTTATTTTAAGGTTGAAACAACAGAGAAAATATAAGTTTTTGCCATTATTTTAAGTCGTTTGAAAGTTATTTTGTACCATTGTTTTCTTGGAATTAGCCGCAACTTTATCCAGTTCTTCTACTTCCCCCGCATCTAAACTCCACCCCAGGGCACCGAGATTTTGTTGCGCCTGTTCTACACTTTTTGCACCGGGAATGGGAATCATCCCTTTGCAGATGCACCAATTGATAGCAACCTGGGACATGGTTTTATTTCGGTTTGAGGCAATTGCCCCCAAACAGTCTAACAAGGGCCGAATTTTGGGTAAAATATTCCGAAACAGGAACCCGCGAATCCCGGGAGGAAATGGACCATTTTCTGAGTATTTTCCGGTTAGCAATCCTAACGCCAGAGGACTATAAGCAATCAGTTGAATTCCTAGGCGATCGCAGACATCTTTTAACCCCAACGTCGTCACGGGATAGGTAGATAACAGAGAGTATTGAACTTGCAGGGTGGCAATGGGAACTCCGCGATCGCTAAACTTTTGATAAATGCGATCGAGACGTTTGGGACCGTAATTGGACAATCCGACTCCCTTCACTAACCCGCGATCGTATAAATCCGCCAATCCATCCAATAAAGACCACTCCTGCCAAGGCGCATAATTCGCCGTAGACCAATGCATCTGCACCAAATCCAGCCGTCCCAACCGCTGCGCCGATGCTTCCCCAGCAGATACCATCGATCGCCTCGTCAACCGCCAAGGATAAGGCGCTAACTTGGTCGCTATACAAATTTTGTCCGCATTGACTCCCTGATACTCCTGAGAAAAGCGCCCCAACAGCGTCTCACTCCGTCCATTCAGCTTGCCAGTGCCATAGGAATCGCCGGTATCGAATAAAGTTACTCCATTTTCGACACAAAGATTAAACACGGCTTGTAATTCCGCATCCATACTGGGTTCATATCCCCATAATAGCCGGTTACCCCAAGCCCAAGTACCGCAGCCCATTAGTGGAAGAGAGAGATTGGTTGGCATCGTCACAGGTGGTCAATGAGTTGAATAGGTTCTATCTTACAATAGGGCGTTGGTCATTTGTCGTTGGTCGTTGGTCATTTTCGGCACCGGGGCGATGATGATTTTGGGATAAAGGTGTGGTAAAATGGAAACTAAAATTCTAGGTCATTTTATGTCCCATCCTGAATTATTAGAAAAACTTCAACAGTTATCTCATGATGAGAAACTTGAAATCCTCCAGTTTCTCACCACAGAATTAGCCAAGGAAGAAAGTTTGAGAGCCTTGGATAATAGCACCGCTTATCGGGCTTGGTCGCCTTATGATTATGGGGATGCCGCTCAAAAGTTAATGAGTTTGTTAAAAGAGGAATAGGACAAGTCTGATGCAAAACTCCCAACGATTTCCTTTTATCGAACGCAGAAATAAGGCAGGAGAAGCAAATGTTTTCCCCTGTGTACCGATCACTTTGAGTTATCGAGATCAGGTTTTGGAAGTTTTGGGGTTGTTGGATACGGGATCGAGTCTGAATGTGTTACCTTATCATGTTGGTGTAGCGTTGGGAGCGGATTGGGAGGAACAAACGCTTTCCATTCCGTTGGCAGGTAATCTTGCGCCAGTGGAAGCAAGGGGTTTAGCCGTTATGGGGCAGATTAGCGATTTTCCACCTGTTCGTTTAGCTTTTGCTTGGGCTAAATCTGATGTGCCACCTATTATTTTAGGTCAGTTGAACTTTTTCATGGAGTTTGATGTCTGTTTTTATCGCTCGCAATTAGCCTTTGAATTATCTCCTAAATGTAGAGACAGTTGAGAGGAGCGAGTTTTAAATTGGGCTGAAAAGGTTTTTTTACAATCCTCAACTTTCCTCTAACCCATTTGACTTGCAGAATTGCAGCCGCTGATAAAGTTCTGTATTTTTGTTGAGAACGTATGCCATCGCGTTTGGAAACGAGACTTCCGGTTGATTCACCACTGCTTCCACTCCCATTAAGAGCAATTCTTCTACAGATACTCCCATATTAGTGGCAGTAGCTTCTAGTTTTAGTAGCCGATCGTCCGCAATTTTAAGGGTTATCGTTTTCATTGTTTTTATTTTGAGGCCCGATTTACCAATACCCATCATGGTAACACATCAAGTTCAGCTATATTTTCTGTGGAAAATGGGGTTGCAGATTGGTAATTGAAGGAGTCTGTGTAGGGGCGATCGCTTCACTGAACTGACGGTTCGTCCCTGGGGGTGTAGGACAGGGGCGATCTTTTTTATCCAGAGAATGTATTACCCCAGGGTAAAATACATCTCAACTATATGTTTAAGGTGAAATAAGGGTTTTCGCTACACGGATTAACACTTACAGCGATAGTTTTTGCCAAGCTTCAGGTAGTCTTGCTTCAGCTTCACTCATAACCTCATCCATATGTTCCAGCATTTCTCCTGAATATTCTTCTAAAACCTTTGTTGATAAATCTATTTTCATTCCATTGGGGGTATTATCTAGCTTAATAATTACTGCCTTAATTTTTTGATCCATGTTAAAGAATTTATCGATGTTGTCAATTTTGTCAATTTTGTCAGTAATTTCACTAATGTATAGCAATCCTTGTAGTCCATTAAATTTAACAAGAACACCATAATTTCGAATGCCTACAATTTTCCCTTCGGCTAGTTGACCAATTTTCAGCATATAAAACGCAGCTTCTTTTTCTGAGAGACATAAATTCTTGTTTTCAGGTTTTAATTCTAAAACAACCACTTTTAGCCATTTACCAACAAGAGATTGATTGTGTGGTTGTACAAGATGAGAGCGAGGGATAAATCCCTGTATATTGAATAGTCTGACAAGCGCACCACCGGTGTTGATACGTGTTACCTGCACATCAAGTATCTCATTATTAGAATATTTTTCTGCCAATATATTCCACGGATCGATGTCTGAAGTCTCTGGCGGATAATCAATATTTTTAGATTGTTGGACATCATTCAGACGTTCTTCTAAGGTTTGAATTTCATTTTTCTTATCTTCCAACTGAAACTCTAGGCTAGAGACTTGCTGACGTAATTCTTCAATATTTTGATTTAAAATTGAAATATTGGCATCAAACCCATCGGTTAAAATCTCAACTTCACGATTGCCGAATACTGGCAAATTCTCTAAATAAGCAGCATAAATTGCTGCACCCTCTGCTACAATAGGTTTAATGGTTGGCGGAGTTTGCCGTTTACCTGCACTTGTCAACACAATTTTATTTTTTGGCTCAAATTCTGGCTGAGGAACATTTTTGGGTTGTTCCTGATTCCGATTTGGCAAAGAGTTATTGCGATTTGAATTTTCTTCTAATTTTTGGCTCGCTTGAACCAAGAATAATGCTTCCTCTGCACGGGTTAATGCTACATATTTAAGATTCCATTCTTGTTCTAATTCGTGTGATTTTTGTCCCAACCATTTCAGAGGTAGTTTGTCATAATCTAAAATCATTACTCGTCGATTTTGCAGCCCTTTAGCCCGATGAATCGTGGATAGCATTACCCCAGGCTGCTCATCACTGAATAATCTTTCTAGTCGAGTACAGAGTTCTTCAATGGAAAAACAGTTAAATCCTTCGTAGCAAGCAATGATACTTTGACAGCGATCGCGTAAAGATTGAATCTTACCTTCATTGTCCAGATTAGATTGCAGCTTTTCTAATTTTTGCTGCTCCCAATCTTTTAAATATGTGGGTAGCTTATAATAAGTAAACCCTGAAATCTGAGAAATTTCTTGAGCAATGCTGGTAATAGATGTGCCGATATCTCGCCCGCGTACACGCGCCGGAATATTCTTGCTAATTAACTTAATACATAGTTCAACCAACGGTGCGGTTGTTCGAGATAAGATTAAATCTCCTGATTGGACTCTCTCAGAAACTTTATCTAGTTTAATTGCTTCAATATTTCCTTCTGGTGCATCTGGGCGTGGTTCAATATGTGGAACAATTTCTCTGGCCAGATTAAGATGGGAAGTTGGACAGCGATAACAGATAGATAAAGGTAGCTCTTTAGCCCTCGTTTCCTTAATAATTTCATCAACACTATCGCAATTAGCACCAGCAAATCCGTAAATCGCCTGGTGTTTATCTCCAACAAATAATATCCTTCCTCCTTGACCACGAGCACGTAAGGCCAACTCTAATTGAACCTTAGATAAATCTTGAGCTTCATCTACAAATATCCAATCATATTTAGGGACTCGTAGATGCCATTGTATTGGCAGATAAACCATATCATTAAAATCAATGATTTTGGCATTACGTGCAAGTTCTTCCCCACTGGCGATGATCCGAGTTGCTGCTGACAATAACTCATCGAATAGTATAGACTGCTCAAAGTCAATATCTATACCGAAGTGGCGAATCATATTCAATGTCGCATTGCGATCGCTGGGTTCAGTAAGAGTGACCATTGCAAAATGAACCAAATCGTTCAATTGCTTTGCTATTGTATTTTCATGTAGATTGAGGCTGGCTTTACCCCAACTATTTCTATCACCATATTTTATCTTTTTAAAGATTTCTTTAGCTTCTTTATTTGCTAAATTCCGATATTTATATTTATCTGGTGGTTGAGTTGCGCCCAACATTTGAAATGGGCAACTTTTGCCCAGGCTATGGAAAGTTCTGGCTTCCATATTCTGCGGAAGGTCTTGCCCTAAATTATCGGCAATAGTTTTATTAAATGCCAAAAATAATGCCTTGCTATCTTTTAGTTTTTTGGCCCCTTCTACTAAAGTTGTAGTTTTACCGCTTCCTGCTACGGCTTGGACAAAACCATCTCCTGAACCCGACTCGATCCAATTAAAGATGTTTTTTTGATATTGAGAAGGTAGAAAATTAGCCATTTTTCAATACTAGAAACAACTGTACCATTTTACAAAAACTGGAAATTAAACCATATATTTCGTTTTGCTGCAACGGCATCTGGGTGTCTTCTGCCAGGAATGCCTCGCCGAAACTACCGCTTCCCAGGGATTTTATGACTTTATAGCGATTGTTTAAGAGGATCGGCACGATGGGTACTCCTGGCTAGGGGTGGCTAAATGAGTATGAGGATCTGGGAACAGCGATCGCTTTTTACCGTCAATGATAAATTTTGCTAATTACCAATTAAAGCTTTTCTAATCTTTCCCGTCATCCGTATTTTTACTGGATTTTCTGAACATCTCAGGGATCCAGCCTGGATGCCCGGGGATGGCAAGGGGCGATCGCACAGTAGATTGACAATCAGCAGAACTCCTGAAATAGAGGGTTACACTTACTTATCGCCGTAGCGGACAACTTTTACGCAAATTGGGAAAAAAGTTTTTGGTCACTGGTCATTTGTCATTTGTCATTTGTCATTTGGTATTAATCAAGGGACCCGGGACCAGGGACCAACAACAAATGACCAAGGACAAATGACCAACGACCAACCCCCCTACTGCAATCGACTACAGCAACCCCCGATCGCCTCATCTGCCAAATGACCCAATCCAATGGATTCGAGAAGTTCTGTCCATTCTGCGGCAATCTCTGTATCCCCTGGATTATCGCGGCGCAGTTCGGCGAGGGTTGTGAGGGTTTCATGCCACAACCCATTCGCTGCATAGAGTTCGACGCGCTGCATCGGTGTTGTTGCCGCTTCTAGCTGACTGATAAGTGTGCTATCTGCTGCAACTCGTTGGACTACTCCTTCTACATAGTCGTCTTCGGCGCGAATTCTGGGATTGCATCGATAGGAGAATTGCCACAAGTATTGTTTGCCGATTTCTAACGGGGGTACGTTTTCCGGTAAGCGGAAGCTGATAATCCCTGGGGTATCGGAAATCGGGACGACGGTTTTGTATATTTCGGTGTCTTCTTCATCCAGAAGGACGAACTCTACTTCACGGGGTAGATTGGAAGGATACGGCACGTAGAACCAGAATGTGGGATGTCCGGAGAGGGTATAATTGACTTGAGATGCGATTAATCCGGTCAAGGGTTTATCCACTGGCGGACATGAGGTGCGACTCCCAGAACCTTCGCGACCCTCTGGCGGGTCCGGATCGGGGGGTTCAAATTCTGTGGCGATCGCCGAGTTCGCTGATGGCATTTGACGACTGTCCCGGCGTAATTCACTGCCAGATGTGCCGTAAACTCTGGTGACGGGTACGATGCCGGTGAAGACAATCAGGGCGATCGCGATTGGCAATTTCGCCGGGTTCGATGGTTTCCCCAAAGGATGTGACAAGGTTCTACTCCTCCATACAGGTTGACTTTCTGTTTACCTATCGCAGTCTAGGGATAAATTTACGCAAAGTTGTCGTTTGTCGTTTGTCATTTGTCATTTGTCATTTGTCATTTGTCATTTGTCCCTTGTCATTTGTCATTGGTCCCTTGTCCCTTGTTGTTTGTCTCTAGTCCCTTGTTGTTTGTCCCTTGTTGTTTGTCTCTAGTCCCTTGTTGTTTGTCCCTTGTCCCTTGTCAAAGGACCAATGACCAATGACCAATGACAAACGACCAATGACAATTGACCAATAACCAATGACCAATGCCAATGCTGGGGGGATGAGGGGAACCCAGGTGCTTTGGAGGAATAGCAGATAGCAGAGGAGATAGAGAAGCCCGATCGCCACGGGGATGGCACCGACCATCCTGATTCTACCTCGAATCCGCCATGCGATCGCACTTCCCACCCCTGACCACAGTCCAATCCATATCACTTCTCCCCACCAAACCCATACGCCAATCTGGGGACGACCGTCAAGGGCGGCACTAAGTATCTGACTCACCATCTGCGCCTGAATGGTAACTCCCCCGACTTTTTTAAACCGGGATTGTGCGACACTGTAAGGGGTGAAAAAAGATTTTGCATTGACGCTGGTGGTGGTGACTCCGATAATTACAATTTTATCTTTGACGAGGTTGGGGTTAAAATCTCCCTCTAAGACTTCAGTGAGACTGAGAGTTTTGGCAACCGACCCAGAACGATAATTTAACATCACCGACCACCCTCCAGTTCCCAGGGTTTTATATCCTCCGGTATTCGGTTGTATCGGGTCAAAAATAGCTTTTTCCATATAGATTCTGCCATCTTCAGCCATTTGGGGTTGAATGTTTTCAGCCTTGAGGTATTCTGTCGCGAGTGCAAAGCTTAAAGATACTTTGGTTTGGCATTCCGGTTGGCGTTTCATAAACAAGAGATGGCGACGGAGAATGCCATCGGGATCGATGACTACATCATCAAAACCCAATTGGGTTTTGGGGATTCCCACTGGCGATCGCACTTTTTCTCCATCTGATTTCTCAACGCTACAGACGGCAAATAAATTCGATTGCTTCTGCATCTGAGCGATTAATTCGGCATGACCCGGAGGAACGGGTAAATCTCGATATAGGGTTAACCCGATCGCTCGTGGTTGATGCGGTTCTAATTTTTGCAACAGTTGGGTTAATGTTGCATCGGAAATCGGATATTCTTTCTGCAATTGTACGTCATTTTCTGTGACTTCAACGATTAAAATCCGGGAGTCTGGTGGTTCCGGAGGACGCGATCGCATTAAATGGTCATACGCTTTTAATTCCCATCCTTGCAAGAGTCCCAACTGGCGGATTATGATCATCATCAAGGTGACTGCCAAAGGGATGAACCCCACGGTGCGATCGCCAACTTTAGAGAATTGCTGAGTTTCTGTTATCGGTTGCGATCGCCAACGCATTGGCACTTCCGCAGGATTTTGACAAATCACCGGCAACCAACTCGCACAGGGGAATTTATCTTCTAGTCCTTCCAACCGTTCCCGCGCTTGTCGCACCGCTAAATAAAAGGAAGAACCCCTAGAAAAAGCCTTGACAAAATGAACTAAAAATGCGTGAGCCACTCCATCAGCAACGGGTTCTCCCATGACGATAATTTGGGGAATTTGTAAATCCGCGAGTTCCTTGGCTAATCCTAACCCATCACAAGAATTAAAAATAGCCAACTGCAATCCGCGATTAATTGCCGTTTTGAGTGCCGATTTCAGATGAGAAATTCCGATTTTATCCCTCGGATTAATCGCCAGTAAACCTCGGTTTCCCCCTTCTTGAGTTTCACTATGACCCGCAAAAAATAAAATATCCCAACCGCGATCGTCCCACAACTGTTCGTCAACTTCCTGACGGGAGGGTTCCACCAAAAACACGGTTTCTGCATCGGGAATTTCTGATAAAGTAGAGCGATCACCTGTGATATCGATGCCGTTGCTATCTCCCAAAATGGCTAAAATTCTCATCTGCTTTCTGTGATGAGATTTTTCCACACGCTGATATTGAGGCGCGCTTAAAGCAATTTCGGCTTTCGGATAATCTGACAAAATTTTCCAGAAATGCCAGGGTAAACGACGCAGGCGATCGTCATCGGTTTCGAGAATCACTTGGATTTCATCGGAGTGGTGAAGATGCGATCGCAACTGGCGATCGATATTTCTAAAATCCTCAGCATTCAACCATTCATCCATGAGTTGAACATATTGAGTACAAATATCCGCAAACTCCACTTGAGAAACATTGGTAATATCTTCACGGTCGATTTTGATGCGAGGACGCCATCCAGGGGTGCGATAAAGTGCTTGATAAATAAGCTGCCACCGCCGATAAATCGCCTCTAATTCTGCCGCAGGAGGTAAAGCGCCGATAAATTTCAGTGGACGCGGATTTTCCGGTTCCCAAAGCAGCGCGGTAACGTTGGGGAAACCTGCGAGCAAATTGCCATATCCGAGATTGATAACAACTACTTTTGACAAGGGAAAACAGTTTTAAATTTCAAAGGTTTCGACAATTGTGGCATTTTCTAGCGCGACTTGGATAGAAAAGCGTTCCCCCGGTTCACCCGTAAAGCGGGGAAGTTGGATATAGTTATCCTGACGGCGCGATCGCACTTCTTGGAGCACATCCCCCTCCGGCGATAGCAATGCCAATTTCAGATTTGGCGGTAAATAAGTTTCTCCATCTGGGGGATACAGTCGCACTCTCACAGCAATGCGATCGGGTTCTGGTGTTAGCGCCACCAACAACACCACCACTTGAGTATCAAACTGCATTTCTAAGTCTATCAGTTTTGCGCGTTCCACTCCCCCATCGCCTTCCCGTGGAGAATTTCGGAAATTATAAGCGAGATTTTCTGTGCCAAAAATTGCTTCAAACGATTGCCAAGAATCTGCAAAAGAGCCTTGCAACCATTGACTAAATAGCACAAACGGGATGGAAGATGCGATCGCATTCGAGGAAGAACCGCTCAGGTGCAACTCGGCCAATGTTGTCAGCAAGGTTTCAATGGTTTGTAACTGATTGAGAGGGAACTGTTGGCGCTCAATACTGTTGATAAATCCCAGAATAGTCGCTTCCTTCAGCGAGTCTTGGATTTGGACCACCACATAGCCAATGCGATCGCTCCAAACTTCCGGGGGAATGTGACAATTTGGCTCATTTTCTCGCATCGGACGACATTCGATCCGTCCCAATCCCCTCACGGGTAAATCAGCAATATCACTCCCTAAACGAGCGATCGCATTCCAACTTTCTGCCGCACTCAGTTCCGTGGCAATTCCCATCCATTCCAAATAATCATTCACCACGCAAACGGCCAGGGTATTAAAATAAACTTGTTCGGCTTTCTGACGATTCGGTTGTTCGAGTGCAAACTGCTTCGCAAGGCGGCGCGAAGTTCTCCCAATCAACATCGGTATGGTAAAATTAGTCATGGGTCATTCGTCCTTAGTCATTTGTCGTTTGTCGTTTGTCGTTTGTCCTTGGTCATTTGTCATTGGTTTGTTGGTCCTTGGTCCTTAGTCATTGGTAGGTGGTGAAGCCACCGTAAGTAGTCATTGGTAGGGTGGTGAAGCCACCGTAAGTAGGTGGCTTCACCACCCTACAAGTGCTTTGTCATTTGTTATTTTTCCTTAGTCCTGAGTCAAATGACCAACAACAAATGACCAA
>NZ_JAFLQW010000571.1 GCF_017313335.1 Phormidium pseudopriestleyi FRX01
ACAACATCGATGCGGGGACGTCCTAATTCTTCTAAACTCAGGAGTTCCAGTTTGTTGACTCGTCCTAACGCATCGGGAACGGGTTTGACTCCCACCATCCACATGATTTGGGCGAGGGATTCCCCGTAGGTTTTGATGTTATCGGTTCCCCAGAGGACGCAGGCGATGGTTTCAGGCCATTCGCCGTTGTTTTCCATCCGTTGCCGATTTAACAGCCGGTCTACGACGATTTTGGCCGAGGTGATTGCTGCTGCGGTGGGGATGGATTGGGGGTCGAGGGCGTGGATGTTTTTGCCGGTGGGTAGCACATCGGGGTTACGGATGGGGTCGCCACCGGGTCCGGGGATGACGTATTCTCCTTCTAAGGCACGCAATAAGGCACCGAGTTCGTTGTCGGCGCAGATTTGCTGCAAGCAGAATTCGAGATACTCAAATAGGGGTTTGAGGTCGTCGGTATCAACTTTAGGATAGCCCGCTTGGTGGAGGGATTCGACCCAGGGGGCTTTTTTGCCCATGTTGAAGAAGTTGAGTTTGGAGACTCGGGAAACTCGTCCTTCGGCATCGGTTTGTTCTTGGACGAGGGCGCCGATCGCATCGCGAATGGCTTGGATAATGGCCTGTAACAGTTCAACGTCTTCTAAGATGCCTTTGTCGTTGTTGGCATAGAGTTCGTCGATGTCTCGTCCGATGCTGTTGGCGATAATCCGTAGTAGACTCTTGAGTCCTTCTTCGTCGCGATCGAGGGAGGCGATGTTGACTAAGGTGGCGATCGCCTCTTCCGCAGAGGGCGGTTTCCCAATGACGTGCAACCCACAGGGTAACAACCGCGATTCGATTTCCATCAGCTTGCGGTAGACTTGACCCACCACATTATCCCGTTCCTCGGGAGTCAGTTCGATCGCATCTTTATCCGGCAAGTTGATATCCTGATCCAAATTCACCAACCGGCATTTATCCATGATGGTGTTGACGATCGCCACTCCCCGTCCACTATCTTTCAGAGTTTGATAGGACCCAATCAACTCATTCAGTTCTTGCAGTCCCTTGTATAACCCCGCATTCTCTGCCGGTGGCGTCAAATAGCTAATCGTCTCGGCATAGGACCGACGTTTGGCGATCGTCGCCTCCGAAGGATTATTAGCCGCGTAATAGTAGATATTCGGAATCTTGCCAATCAAGCTGTCGGGATAACATTCCCCCGACATCCCCATCTGCTTACCGGGCATAAATTCCAAGGACCCGTGAGTGCCAAAATGGAGGACCGCATCGGCACCCCAAATTTTCTCCAAATAGGTGTAGTAAGCAGCAAATCCATGATGAGGACTCGCCGATCGCGAGAATAGCAAGCGCATCGGGTCGCCTTCATACCCAAACGTCGGCTGAATCCCGATAAAGACATTCCCAAATGACTTCCCATACACCAGCAAGTTTTGTCCATCGGTGTTGAGATGTCCCGGAGGCGGTCCCCAGTTTTCTTCGAGTCGTTCGGAATAGGGTGTCAGTTTTTCATACTCTTCCACCGACATCCGATAGGCGACATTCAGTTCGGGACTATTGTACTGCGCTTGGGCATCGTGGATGACTTCCAACATCAGCGCCTCAGCAGACTCAGGCAACTCCGGAAGATCATACCCGTTGCATTTAAGGGCGTTCATCACTTCATAGATGCTGCCGAACACATCCAAATAGGCAGCAGTTCCCACGTTCCCTTTATCTGGTGGGAAGCTAAAGATGGTGATGGCAACTTTTTTATCCAGTTTCGGCTTACGGCGCAGGGTAGCCCATTTAATCGCCCGTTGGGTGACCGTTTCGATGCGGTCCTGGAGGGCGATCGCCTTGCCAGTAGCCCCATCCCGTCCCGATAAAATAATCGGTTCGATCGCCCCATCCAATTCAGGAATCGCAATCTGTAACGCCACTTGAATCGGGTGTAACCCCAAATCACTATCCTGCCATTCTTCCGTAGTTTGGAACACCAACGGCAAGGCCACCATATAGGGCCGATTTAACCGTTTCAGAGACTCGATCGCCTTGGGATGGTCTTGACGGGCGGGACCTCCCACTAAAGCAAATCCTGTCAACGAAATCACCGTATCCACCAACGCCAGGGGTTCCACTCCTTTTGCGCCAACATCCCAGAAATAGGCATCCACCGGTTTAGAAAAGTCTAACCCTCCGGCAAACACGGGAATCGGGCGTGCACCCAAGGCTTCAATTTCCTGGACCATTGCCACATAATGGGCATCATCCCCAGTAACCAGGTGGGTGCGTTGCAACACTAACCCAATACAGGGGGCCAAGGGGTCTTTGAGGTCATCGGAAATGTCATCGCGGCTGTTATACCAGTTGAGATAATCCTTAACATCCTCAAACATTTTCGGGGCCAAGGGATGCCAGACCCCCATATCCAGATAAACCACTGGATCTTGGAATTTGACCGTTTGCTGACCCTTGAAGACGTATTTATCCGCCAACATCAGCAGGAAGTTTTCCAGGTTTTCCGAGGAACCCCCCAACCAATATTGGAAACTCAACATGAAGTTGCGGGCATCCTGGGCCTTGTCCATCGGCAGATATTTGAGGACTTTGGGCAAGGTTTGCAGCAGCTTGAGCATTCCATCTTGGAAGGAAGCGCCAGATTTTTCCTTGCGCTTCTTCATAAATTGCCCGATCGCACTCTTGGATTGACCCAATTGCGCCATCGAGAAACTGCCCATTTTATTCAGACGCATCACCTCCGGCATGGAGGGGAAAACCACCGCCACATCCAGGCGATCGCGGTGGGGTTCGACTGCGGCCGTCACTTTTTGGGCTAAATCTTCAATGAAAATTAGGGAAGCAATAAAAACATTCGCCGTGGCTAAATCCTGCTTAAAAGCCTCGTAATTGGTCGAGTCACGCAGTTCTTCTATCAAGTAACCACTGATTTCAATGGCTAAATTTTGGTTATTTTCGTTGATTGAGCGAACCGCAGACGATAAAGCACTCTGATACTGGGCTTCTAGCACGACATAGACCACCTTCAGTAAAGAACGCCCTCTAAGTTCATCCGGGGCAATGTGTCGAATGGTGGGCTTGACGTGAGTGAACATGAAGTTTGGCTCCTTTTAGATGCGCGTCCAGCAATTTAGCAGTTAGGTTTGGAGGCTAAAAGTCAGCTTCTAGCCAGTCCAACGCAAAAGTGGCAACTGTAAGAGTTTTTACCAAAAAATGCGTCTCTCTGGGGGCTTTTGGCCCGGATCCGACACAATTCGATAAGAAACGATTGCCAATTGTGTAGTTTTGTTAACTTTATCAGCAGGTCATTACTTTACCATGTAGGTTACAAAAGTTCATAATCTTCCCAAATTTAGAGGTTGCGATTATTTGCTTAACAGATTTGTTATTAGTTATTACAGCAATGTAATAGATAGTCGAAAACCAATTTAGGGTAGAGTTGCACGAATAGACAAGAGTCCGCAGCCATAAGAGGCGGGTGTAAGTGAGGTAAAAAGCCAACGCTGCAAAGGGCGACTATAGCAATCCTAAATGATTTATGACATATATAGCGAGTCTCTCCCGTCTTGGGCCGCCTTATGTTGGGGGTGAGGGTGAGTCCACCGAACCGCTATATATCATCCCCTCACCCGGATAAAATCAATCGATGGGTTATCGAGGGACCCCCCGTAATCACTGGCTTTGTTAATCTTTCTAAAAGAATAAATAATTCCTATATCCGAAACCAAATTATTAAGTTAGAATACGGACCATATCCGTCAACAACTGGCGGGTTTAAAATTTATGGTGTGGGGAAATTCCAATGAGTTTTGCGGTTTACAACGAAAGTTCTTACTTGGCGAATAATCCGGATATTCAACAAGCGGTGAGTGCCGGAATCTTTACATCGGGTCTGAGTCACTTCCAAATATTTGGGTTAGGGGAAGGAAGAGTCCAAGTTTCTCCATTTTATAACGAAGCAACCTATTTACTCAACAATCCCGATGTTGCAGCGGCGGTGAGTAATCGAGTCCTAACTTCTGGATTGCAACACTTCATACAATTAGGGGAAGCAGAAGGACGGGTAACTATTTCTCCACTTTGGAACGAAAGCACCTATTTATCCCTGAACCCCGATGTCGCGGGGGCCGTTAATAGTGGACTTTTGGCCTCGGGATTGCAACACTTTCTGGCCCTGGGAAATGCTGAAGGACGTTCAGGCGGACCCAGCACTTCCCTGACCCCTGCCGGGTTTAACGAATCCGCTTATTTAGCCATTAATCCCGATGTCAGAACCGCAGTAGAGTCGGGGATACTCAGTTCAGGATTAGCCCACTATCAAAGTTTTGGACAATTTGAAGCCAATCGGGGCGGTGTTTTCCTCGGTACCAGTGGGAGTGATACGATTAATGCCTTTGGACAAGCTACGGGCATTCTTGGTGTGGGAATTTCTAATATTACCCCATTAGGGATTGGTGGACTCGATGGAATTCCTACCAGTTTAGGAGTCGGTGAAATCGACACTTTAATTGGAGGACCGGGAGTCGATATTTTTAATCTGGGACTCGGGATTACACCGTTACGACCCAGCCCACAAAAATTGTATGTGGGACAGGGAAATTTGGACTATGCCCTGATTAAGAACTTTCAGCTAGAGCAAGATTTAATTTTGCTGGCAGGGGAACCGAGGGAGTATCGGTTTGATGCTGCCGATGGAAATTTCCTAATCTCCACCGCTGGGGGTGATTTGTTGGGGATTTTAGAAGGGATTTCCAATCTGCAAATTAGAAATATTTTTGATGATAGCACCTTTATCTTATCCGGTGGAGAAGGGTCGTTAATCACTGAAGTCCCGGGTTTCAACGATAGCGTTTATTTAGCCGTTAACCGGGATGTAGCAGGGGCAGTGGCCGGGGGGTTTTTTGCCTCGGGATTAGCGCATTACCAAGAATTTGGGCAGAATGAAGGGCGAGTCGGGGTGTTTAGCGGGTCGAGTGGCGGGGATGAAATTACGGGATTTGGGCAGAATACCAGTTTGGTGGGAGTCGGACTAACGGTGGTGGCGGATTCGCCAAACCAAGATGTGGTGATTACGGGTCAGGGAACGGGTCAGATTGATGTGTTAACGGGGGGTTCTGGGGTTGATACATTTGTCCTGGGGACGGGGATTAGCTTTGCCAATTCGACGATTCAACCGTTTTATATCGGGAATGGAAATGAAGATTATGCGTTGATTCGTAACTTTGAACCTGGAAAGGATCAGATTCAGTTAGGGGGGAATCCAGGGGAATATACTTTCCAGGCATCTGATGGCAATTTAAATATTTTCCGCAATCCGGGTGATTTAGTCGGGATTGTCGAGGGGGTGACGAATATAGCGGTAACGCAAGCGTTTACGACGGGACGATTCTTGATGAGTTAAACTGGCATGGGGGATCGGCATCGTTTGTGCTGACTGGAAACCGGATGGCGATGATCGCCATCCGGTTTGGGTTTCAGGAGAACTACAGCTTAAGTGCGATCGCGCGCTTGTTTAATGAGGTCCACAATCTTAGGATGACCTTCTTCGGCGGCCCAAACCAAGGCAGTCCAGTTATTGCGGTCTTTGGCCCGAATATCTGCACCGCGATCGATTAAACATTGTACCACATCGCCATGTCCATTTCCGGCAGCAGTAATTAAAGCCGTCACCCCAAACTCACTTTGGCCATTGATATCTGCACCGGCGGCAATTAATGCCTCTACAACCTCCACCTTACCGGAACCTGCCGCACTCATCAACGCTGTCCAGCCATCATTATCGGCATTTTTAGCCTCTGCACCGGCATTGAGTAACAATTGGACCAATTCCAGATTGCCACTCTCGGCAGCGGCGGTTAATGCGGTTAATCCATCGGCATCTTTTTGATTCACGTCAGCATTTCCCTGGAGTAATGCCTCCACCTGAGATTTTTCTCCGGTTTTAATTGCCTCGATTAACTCAGTCATCCCTGATCTCCTCTGTGATTATAAGGTGATTAACTACCCACAACGTCTGATATTCTATCGAGAATCTAAAGCCTAAACTTTAAACTGTAAATGGTCATCATGACAGCGATCGATATTGTAATTTTGTCAAATGGTCCCGGAGAATTAGCCACCTGGGTGCGTCCAGTTGTGCGCGCATTGCGGCAACAGTTGGGCGATCGCCTTACTAGAAGGGGCTTTCCGGTTCCCATCCAGGCATTTTGGTGGCTAGAATGAAACAGCCATGCCTTAAAAAGGGGGGCTAAAGAGATCCGTCCCTATCAGGGTTAGGGAACTCCCAAAAATAAAATACCCAAAACCCACACCCGTTAACGGTGGGGCACTCGCGGAGCTCGCCTGCGCAGCGTCAGAGTCAGGTTTTTCACCGCAGAACTTGGATAATTTATTTTTTTGGACTCCCTTATAGAAAAATGGTATTAGTCAGATAAGTGGTGAATTGTTTACAATTGGCGGATACCATTGAGGGGGTAGGCTTTTCCAGTCAGGGCGTCAAATGCCCATGCCTGGATTTTTAACGGGCCGGGGGGGAGCGGACTTGCGGAAAAATGCGTTTGCCAACCCAACCATAATTGTTCCCTCAGTTGTCGTTGTTGATTGACATCATTTCGTTGCACTCTAACATCGGCGATCGCAAAACCAATTGCTCGCGGGTTGTCATCTTGATACGTCAAAATCACTGCATCTGCCGCTTGATTTCGCTCCGGTAAAATCGCCCAACCGTCAGCGCGATAAACCCGCTCGTCCAGCTGTTCGAGACTATCGAACCAACCCGAATCCGCGCCCACTGGAAGGGTTCCGGCAATTTGACCGATATCTTTGCTTTTCACTAAGCCCAGATCCAGGAAACCAAGTTGATCGAGTCGAGTCACGATGCGAGCGAATTTTACTTTTACTCTCTCTTGCTTCTTCGGGGAGAAGCGATCGAGGGGAACGGGAAACACTCGCTCAAACAAGCACTTTTGAGTATCGATCGCCTGACTTAATAGCAAACAGGCTTTTGCTTGCCGGCGATCGCGCCGCATAAAACTCATTTGTTCGGTTGCAGAAAGCGAAGTGAACAGATGCAAGCCGATCAGTGCAGTCGCCACAGAAGCAGCAAGCCGGGTGGTGAATAATTTCCGGGTAAGAAATGTGCCATTTCGGTTAAAATGAGCAAATAGAATGGGAATTAAATGAACGAGAGCAATCAGCAGATAAACCGAGAATGTGGTGTATCGAGAAGCTAAAGCCCCATCGATGCCAAATCCCACGCGCCCCAAGGAAGTGATCGCGCCACTCATTCCGCTATAAGCGGCGATCGCCAACCAACCCTTGGCGCGATCAAGCAACTCTGCGTCTTGACAAATCACCAGATAACCACAGGCTCCGATCAATATCACCAGAATTGCCAATCCTACTCCCGTTGCCACCATTAAACTGTGGGAGGGATTCACTTGTGCCAGAGGCGCACCTAGAAACCCTAGAAAAAAATGAAACGTTTCCCCGGGATGCTGGATTGCATAGGAAAAACTGGGGTGATGGTTAGGCTTCACATACTGATAAAAATACAGACCTAAGTTCGCCGCAAAAAATGCCACCCATGCAACGATCCACCATTTTTTCCGGAGAAGTTCACGATGAGATCTGGCAAATACCAATACAGGTAGCACCAGAATCCACAATAGCATTCCATTGGCAAACGAAAATGTGCTGATGGTACAAAGCGCCGTACAAATTGTGAATTTAGCAAGCTGACTGAGCTTGGAGTGCGCCACCCCGATGCAAGTGGTCAAACAAGCAATGGGAAGGAAAACGACCACTTGAATCCCCCACAACCAATTTTCGTATTGAATGGGAGAAAAAATCAGCAGGTTGGCGAGAAAGGCGATAAAAATGGATTCAGCTAAGGGTCGGTTGACGGTGATGCGATTTAAGCGATAGAGGTTGGCTGAAACCACAGCGGCTAAGAAGAGACTGACTAACATTTCCACCCGCACATCCCAGCGAGTTAAATAAGCGATCGACAGAAAAATAAGTCGGGGGAAAAACTTACGGCTTTCATTATGTTGGGCGATTAAATCGCCAAGGGATAAGGTGTTTTCCGAGAACTGTTCGATGGTTAATCCGGCATTGAACCATTGATCGGCAAAGGGAACGTTAATGCTATTATTGATAATGAGGATTGTCACAAAAACCGCAGGAACTATAGCTAAGGCAGTTCCCGCGATCGCCGCACCCTGACTGATTCTTTTCTGCATATCTGCTGATTTTATTTGAGATACTTTGTAGAGGGGTTAAAACGCGATCGGATACGAAGACAGAATCGGTGAAGCAGGTATATTAATTATTTGGCGCCATGACTCAAGTATTGAACGAGTTTTCCGGGAGAGACAGAGCCTTTTTATGTGGCTAAAACTTGGCGACATGACAAGGTTTAGTAGGGAGGAGTTAGGCAACTTTTCAGATCGACCACTAAATGTAGGGGCAATTCCCTTGCTCATCCCCACATACAAACGAATTCGGTGATGCGTAAGTTTTGGTAGGATCCTCCCCAGTGCGATCAGCCTAGCGATCAGTTTTAAAATTCGGTTCATCTTGAAAGCCAATTTGTTCTTTGATAATATAGTAAGGACGTTGTTTGACTTCATCATAAATGCGTCCGATGTATTCACCGATAATTCCCAAAAAAATAAGCTGCACGCCCCCCATGAAAAAGGTGGTGGTCAGCCCAAAAGCCCAGGAGAGAAACTCTCGATCCAAGACTAATTTATAATACAACGCGATCGTCCCAATCGCAAATGAAAAGGTAGCGCAGGCAAAACCGAATAACGTTGCCAGTCGCAGCGGAATTGTGGAAAAGGCAAAAATGCTATCAAACGCCAGCTTAAACAACTTCCACAGCGTCACCCTGGGTTTACCGCGATAGCGTTTACCGCGCTCCACAATCGCCCCAACGGCTCTAAATCCGGCATAAGCCCGCAACCCGCTGATATATTTATTGCGTTCCGGCATTTGGCGCAAAGTGAGAATGACTTGGCGATCCATTAGAGAAAAAATCCCCGCATCCAAGGGAATGAAAATGCCAGATAAAATGCTGTGGATCCGATAGAAACTTTTGAATGCCAGACGTTTGAGCCAACTTTCCTTGCGTTGCTTGCGAATTGCATAAACTACTTCATAGCCTTGTTTCCAGGCACTCACGAATTGGAAAATCGCTTCAGGAGGGTCTTGCAAATCCCCATCCATGAGAATCACCGCCTGCCCCTCGGCGCGATCCATACCCGCCGACAAAGCACATTGATGGCCGAAATTTCTGGACAGGGCGATAATTTTGACGTTAGGAGAGTCGCGAGCGATAGTTGTGAGAAGGCTGAGGGAGGCATCCACACTCCCATCATCTACAAAAATGACTTCTGTATAACCCCCAAGTTCCTTGATGACGGGGGCGAGGCGTTGCCAGAGTTCCGGGATAATAGATTCTTCGTTGAAAATCGGGATAACAACGGAATAATGTATTTTGGACACCATGCTGCTCAATTTATATGCTCCACAATACGAAGATAAAGAACCCCTCAGATGCGTGAAACCACATTCCTTGCCGGGCGATCTCACCCATTCCTACCCCGCATCACCCACCCTAGCGGGTCGAGCGCTCATATCGGGCTTGTTTGAGCAATTCTACCACGTCTTTATGCTTTTCTTCCAATGCCCAAACCAACACCATCTAATTATTGTGATCTTTAGCGCGGATATCGGCACCGCGATCAGTCAGCAATTGTACCACTGGCACGTGACCGTTACCTGCCGCATTCATCAACGGGGTTAAACCAAAATTGGTTTTCGCATTGACATCGGCACCTGCCTCCGTTAGAATTTCTACGATCTCCAGATTGCCGATCGCCCCCGCACTCATCAACGGCGTCCACCCATCATTATCGGCACTATTGACATCAGCACCGGCATCAAGTAACTTTTTCACCAGTGCGGCATTCCCCGCCTCGGTTGTGTTTGAGGCATACTCAAAACCGTTTTGGTTTCTTTAATCTTTGAATGACAACGCCGATCTGATCCCAGCTTGTTTCCATTGGCTATCTATATCAACGCCAGCGATCGAAATTTTTACCAAAACTTTACATTGGGTGAAATATTAAAAGGTAAGTGGAGGTGCAAGTTACAGAAAAGATAAATTTATGGTAAACTACGATAGACGACTTTACTGGAAACGCGAGGGGGGAGTTGCGTTTTAGGAAAATTTGCGGAAGGAATCGTGCGAGTTGTTCCGCCTTTACCGAGTGCGCTTCACAACTCATGCCGGGATAAAATAGTGAGTTGGAGTTGAGGTGAGGGCGATCGCATTCTGAGCGTTCCTACATCTAACCTAAAAGGCAATTTCGATAATACAATAATGGAACCCGTTGATATTTTAATCTTGTCTAATGGTCCCGGAGAATTAGCCACCTGGGTGCGTCCAGTTGTGCGCGCCTTGCGGCAACAGTTGGGCGATCGCCGAGCTCAGGTCCGGATTTCCGTGATTCTCTCCCCCTGTCCTCATGCTACGGGAAAAGAAGGCGCGATCGCCCGGACTTATCCCGAAATTGACCGCGTACAGGAAGCACAACACTTTTGGCCCTTTTTGCTGAGGGGAAAAACAGCCGAGAATTGGGACTGGCGAGAAAAAGGGGTGGTCCTCTTCCTCGGGGGTGACCAATTTTTTACCCTAATCCTCGGCAAACGCTTGGGTTATCGGACTGTTATTTATGCCGAAAGGGAAGCGCGATGGCAACGGTGGATTGACCGTTTTGCTGTGATGAATGGTCAGGTACAACCCCAGAATTCCCAGAAATATGCCCATAAATTTACCATTGTCGGGGATTTAATTGCTGATGTGGCGCGGGATTGGGGAAACGAAGGCGAGGAAATAGGAGAATGGAGTGAGGCAGAGGAATTGATTGGACTACTTCCGGGGTCAAAACCGGCGAAACTGATGCAGGGGGTTCCCTTGTGTCTGGCGATCGCTGAATGTATCCATCAAGTGCGACCCCAAAGCCAATTTGTGATTCCTGTCGCGCCAACTTTAGAGATAGAAACCCTAGCAGAATTTGCCAATCCCCAGCAGAATCCGGTCCTAGAATTAGTGAATGGCACAGCTGCGGAGTTAAAACTAGAGGAGAACAACGGTATGGCGTATTTGGAAACTGCCAGTGGATTGAGGGTGCAACTTTGTCGGCGATCGCCCGCTTATGATTTGCTCTCCCAATGTACCCTGTGCCTCACAACCGTCGGTGCCAACACCGCCGAACTCGGTTGCCTAGGCATACCCATGATTGTCCTCTTACCCACCCAACAATTAGACGCCATGCGTGCTTGGGATGGATTGCCTGGAATTTTAGCAAACTTACCCCTGTTGGGGTCAATGTTTGCCAAATTGATTAACCGCTTAGTCTTGCGCCAAGGGAAACTTTTTGCATGGCCGAATATTTGGGCCGGAGAGGAAATTGTTCCCGAACTGGTGGGAAAATTGCAACCTCAACAAGTCGCTGCGATCGCCTTAGATTGGTTAGAAAACCCCGAAAAATTACAACTCATCCGAGATAAATTACATTCAGTCCGAGGACAACCGGGTGCTGGCAATAATATCGCTAAAATTGTCATAGAAGAAATCGAATCCCAATTAAATTAACCCGAACCCTGTAGGGGCAATTCGTGAATTGCCCC